>CBFCYU010000073.1:0-8180 GCA_965602415.1 uncultured bacterium
CGTCGCATTCGCTTCCCTCGGGATTGGCTCTCGGAGGAAGCGTTCCGCGATCAGCTCCGCTGCCTGCCCGATCGCCGCGGTCACTGCCGGCGAGATCTCCTCGGACATCTCCTCGGGAATGCTCTCCACTTGGCAAGCGATCACCGCGACGCGTACGTCGGGCACTTCCTGCAGTTCCTGCAGCAGGTTGGATGTCGGGGCTTGGTGGGGCGAGAAACCGGAGATTTGAACCCTCGGGATGTCGTCGAGGTGAATCTCGAAGACCTCGCCAGGCTTGAGGTCCGTGTCGACGCCGTCCGCCCGAAGGTCGACGGCATCGACGACGACGACGACGCGCGGCCGTCGTTCGCTCAGGGTCATGTCGAACAGGAGCTCACGAACCGCGGTTCCAGCATCGATCACCACCGCCCACTCCGGGATGTTGTTGATGGCGTTCAGCTTCTCCGCAACTGCCGGACCGAAGCCGTCATCCCCTAAGAGGACGTTCCCGCAGCAGAGGACCACCACGTCTTTGGCGCAGTGATCCGGGAGAATGTCATCGATCAATGCGTGCGTCATTTGATCAACGCGCCCTTTCTCGTCTCGCCTTCCGCCACGTCCGCCGCCAGCAGAGAACGTCGGCTCTTACATCCCGCGTTTACGGTGTGTTCGTCAGGTTCTCGATCAGCTCCCCGTCCTTGTTCAAGGACTGTCCGCCCCCATCGCCGGGCCACTTCTAGAGTCAGTCTAATCGACTACGTCTCACCGAGGCCAATGTCGGAATCAGCGCTCAGGCCTGAGGTCCCGGGGACCTGAAGCCAAGGTTGCGCCAACTCCGCCGGCCGCCATTGTCGCGTCGACCATGTCGCTCTTTCCGGGGCGGCTGTCCCGTTGCTCGTTACGGCCTTCAATAGCCAGGGCGGCCGCCGCTCACTGGAGGCGTAAATCGGCTTCGATGCTTGCACCCGGAAGATCCGGAGGATACAAAGGAGCGAAATGGCGAAACGCGTCGAGTTCGAGCCCTCGAGGACGCTGACCGAGTTCCGACTGCTTCCCGGCCTGACGACGGCGGCGGCGGCGATCGACCGCGTGTCGCTGAGAACCCCGCTCGTGCGCCGTCCGGACCGTGACGAGACGGTGACGCTGAAGGCACCGATCATTGCCGCGGCGATGCAGTCGGTCTCCGGGGCGCGGATGGGGATTGAACTGGCCAAGCTCGGTGGCGTCGCGTTCATCTACTCCTCTCAGAAGATCGACGATCAGGCGGCGATGGTCCACCGGATCAAGTCGCACAAGGCCGGGTTCGTCGAACCAAGGACGATCCGTCCGGACCTCTCCCTCCGAGAGGTCGATGCGCTCCGCAAGGAGGCTGGCTTCTCGACGTTCCCCGTCGTGTCGGAGAACGGGAGGCTTCTCGGGTTGATCACCCGGCGCGACTACGATGTCCGTGTGCACGGGGACCTACCGGCGAGCGAACGGATGATCCCGCGGGGACAGCTCGATGTCGGCGTCCGCCTGACCGACCTCGAGGAGGCGAACGCGATCCTGATCGAGGGACACCGTTCGGTCCTCCCGGTCGTCGACCAGGACGACCGGCTCCTTTCGCTCGTCTTCCGTAAGGACATCGAGGATCACCTCGACAATCCCGATCAGGTCGTCGATGAGCGCAAACGCCTCGTTGCCGTGGCCGCGATCAACTCCCGCGACTACGCCGACCGCGTCCCGGCGCTGGTCGATGCAGGGGTCGACGTCATTGGGATCGACTCGTCCGATGGTCATACGTGCCACCAGCGGGGGACGATCGAGTGGGTGCGTAACAGGCACCCGTCGCTCCCGGTGATCGGCGGGAACGTGATCACCGGTGCGGGGTTCGACTACCTCGTAGAGGCCGGTGCCGGTGCGGTGAAGGTTGGGATGGGCGGCGGCTCGATCTGCATCACGCAGGAGCAGAAGGGGACCGGCCGCGGGCTGGCGACGGCGGTGATGAAGGTCGCCGAGGCGCGCGACCGGTATCGGGAGACGTCGGGGATCCACATCCCGGTCATCGCCGACGGGGGGATCGTCCATTCCAAGGACGTCGTGATCGCCCTCGCGCTCGGCGCCGACGCGGTGATGATGGGACGCTACTTCGCCCGGATGGACGAATCTCCGACCGAGAAAATCCGGATCAGCGGACGGGTGATGAAGCCCTACTGGGGGGAGGGATCGGCGCGCGCGCGTGCCTGGAGCCCGGCCCGGTACGACCAAGCCGGCTTCCTCGAGGGCGTGGAAGGATTCGTCGAGTACGCCGGGAAGCTGAAGGACAACCTCCCCGAGCTGACGAGCAAGGTCCGCGCTGCGATGGCGTCGTGCGGATGCGCGACGATCGCCGAGCTACACGAGACGGCCGAACTGGAGCTCGTCTCGGCCCTCTCGATCCGCGAGGGGAAGGTCCACGACATCATCCAGTTCGGCGGCGACCGGGATACACTCAGCAACTGGAGCGTGTAGGAGGCGAGCGATGACCGAGCGTGAGATCTCACCCCTCGACGGGCGCTACCGGGAGCGGCTCGTGGAGCTGCCGGCGTACTTCTCCGAGTTCGCGCTGATGAAGGCTCGGTGCGAGATCGAACTCACCTATGTGGAAGCGCTCGATCGGACCGGTCTGTCCCCGGCGCTGACGGACGAGGAACGAGAGCGGATCGAGCGAGCGAGGACTTCATTCTCCGACGACGACTTCAACCGGATCGTCGAGATCGATCGCGAGGTCGACCACGACGTCAAGGCGTGCGAGCTCTTCCTCCGCGAGACGATTCGCCTGGCCGAGCCGAACCTGATCCACTTCGGCCTCACTTCAGCCGACGTCAACAACTTGGCCTACGCGCTCCTCCTGACGCGTTTCCGCGACGAGCAGCAACTGCCTTTGATACGGAGGCTGGTCGAACGCCTCGTCGATCTGGTGGAGGGGTGGAAGTCCGTCGTCTTCCCCGCCCGGACTCACGGGCAGCCGGCGTCACCGACGACACTCGGCAAGGAGCTTGCCGTCTTCCTCTCGCGCCTGATCCGCCAGGCGGCGCAACTCGGAGGGCATCGATTCCGCGGCAAGCTGACCGGCGCGACGGGAACCCATGCAGCGCTCGTCGCCGCGTTCCCGGATCACGACTGGACGGCCTTCTCCGCCGAGTTCGTCGAGTCTCTCGGCCTCGAGCCGAACCGGTGCACGACGCAGATCGAGGACCACGACACGCTGGCCGAGTACTTCGCGATCGTCTCGCGGATCAACAACATCGTTTCCGATCTCGATCGGGACATGTGGGAGTATCTGTCACGCGGGGATCTCCTTCAGGTTGCAGTCGGCAGCGAGGTCGGCTCGTCGACGATGCCGCACAAGGTGAACCCGATCCGATTCGAGAACGGCGAAGGGAACGTGGCGATCTCCAACGCGCTGCTGCACGCTCTCTCCGACAAGCTGACCCAGTCACGAATGCAGCGCGATCTGTCGGACACGACCGTGAAACGGAACATCGGCGTTGCCCTAGCGCACAGCCATCTGGCGATCGGGCAGACCCTCCGTGGCCTCGACCGGATCGACGTCGACGAGGCCGATCTCAAGCGGAAGGTCGATGCAGCACCGGAGGTCCTCGCCGAAGCGTACCAGACGATCCTCCGCGCCGCAGGGCTCGACGATCCCTACGAACTCCTCCGCGGACTCACCCGAGGAGAGGCTCTCACGCTCGATCGGATGCGGTCCTTTGTCGATGGGTTTCCCGTCACGGACGACGTCAAGGATCGACTGCGCGATCTCCGTCCGGCGGACTACATCGGGCTGGCGTCGCGGATCTGCGACGTGGTCCTCGAGAATGCCCGACGCTGGCTCGAGAGCTGACGGGACTTCCGGCGCACGGCCCGCTGCAGCTATCCATCCCAGTTGTCGCCTTCCCCGTTTGACGGTACTCTGGGCGGGAGACCGCCGCAGCCGAGGAGGCCCATGTTCTGGAGGAAGCAGAAGGAGATCGAGGCCCTCGTACTCGAGCATCTCGGTCACGTCGACGCGACGCTTCAGGCGTTCTCGCAGTCGTTGACCGCCTATCTCCGTGACGGAGACGTCGAAACGGCCGAGAAGTTCGCACTGGAGACGCACCGCGCCGAGGGTCGAGCAGACGACGCGCGTCGTCGGATCGAGACCCAGCTGCTCTCGGGATCGCTGCTGCCCACGTCGAGAAGGGACATCCTTCATATCATCGAGCAGGTCGATCGATTGGCCAACGCCGCCGAGGAGGTTCTGGACGTCCTCCTGCTTCAGCGAGTCCGGGTCCCGGAGGAGATCCTGCCTGAGATCATCGAGATCGGCGTGCAGTCGAGCAACGCGTTCGCCGAGGTCAAAGGGGCGGTCGGTGGCATCTTCCAGAAGGTCGACCAGGCGTTGGAGCACACGAAGGCGATCGAGCACATCGAAGGGGAAGTCGACCACCTGGAGCGAACGGCCACCAAGCGGCTGTTCGAACTCGACATCGACCTAGCTCGGAAGCTGCAGGTCTCCGGATTCATGCAACGCCTGGTGCGGCTCTCCGACCGAGCTGAGGACCTCTCGGATCTGATCGAGTTGATCATCGCCGCGCGCCACGTCTAGGATCAAGAAGAAAGGTGGCCGATCGCCCGGACCGGCCACTGTTGCTGTACGTTGGGATTGCGCGAGGTCTAGTCTTCCAGTTCCTCGAGCATCAAGGGATCTTCGTCGATCACCTCAAGCTGAGCGTCGCAGCCAGGGCAAGAGACTCGCGCGTAGAGGACCGCTTCGTCCTCTTCGAGTCGGAATCCCTTCCCACACACTGGACATGTCGCTGATGGCATTGAGTTCTCCTCTCTCACGGCGCCCGCCCCGGTGGACGCCCGCACGTTCGTGCTACTTCTTCTTGGGAGTGGCCTTCTTCTTCGTTCCCTTCTTGGCTTTCGTGGGCACGGCGAGCACCTCCTCACACCCCATTGCGAAACGGGACTGCGCAGCATAGCATCGCGATTCACCTGCGTGAATAGGCAACAACGTCCCGTTGGTTCGCTGATTGGATCGAGGATTATCACAGCTTCTGGACGCGGCGAGTGCTTCGTTCTGAGTCGCGTCGAACGCTTGCCTCGCCGAAGGAGCAGTTGCGCGGTCCGAGCACCGTCCCAATGCGCCACCTCCGATTGGTGACCGGAGTCCCGACACCGAAGCGACGGCCGTTAGGTGCCGGCGAGCTCACCTCGCAGCACAGTGACGGCGTGGCCGGAAAGCAAGACGCGATCTCCGGCGACGCGGCAATAGACGACCCCTCCCCGAGCCGACGCTTGGTACCCGACCACTTCATCCCGTCCCAGCCTCTTGGCCCAGTAGGGCGCCAAGGCGCAGTGGGCCGAGCCGGTGACCGGGTCCTCGTCGATCCCGGCGCCGGGGGCAAAGAAGCGTGACACGAAGTCGAACTCGCCGTCGTCGCTCCTTGCGGTGATCATCACGCCGCGCACGCCGAGGCGCTTCAGGCCGCGGAAATCCGGTGCGACGCTTCGAACGGAGGTCGCGTCCTCAACCTCGACGAAGTAGTCGAAGCGTGTCTGCCCGACGTAATCTGCGGGGACGCCGAGGGCATCGAGGAGTCCTTCCGGCGGTTCGACGAGCTCCGGGGGATTCGCCGGGAAGTCGAGTTCGATCCGATCGCCCTTGCGGACGGCCGTCAGCAGGCCGCCGGCGGTGTGGAAGCGGGCCCGGACGTCCGGCGACAGAGCTTCGGTCTCCCACAGGATGTGCGCCGTGGCGAGCGTCGCGTGGCCGCACAGTTCGACCTCGACCGCCGGAGTGAACCAACGGAGATCGTAGTCGCCGTCGGCGCGGCGCTGGACGAACGCCGTCTCCGCCACGTTCATCTCCGCGGCGATGTGCTGCATCCATGTCTCATCCGCCGGCTCCTCGAGCAGGCAGACCCCCGCCGGGTTCCCCTTGAACGCCACATCCGTGAACGAATCGACTTGGTGGATACGGATGGCCATGACACCTCCCATGCCTAGCAGTACGTGCTGAAATGGTCCTCGATCGATCGAGCGCCGGCAAGCCCATCGAGCCGAGATTCCAACTCGGGAGGCGACTTTGCAGGCAAGAGCCGGAGTGAGGTGAGAGAAACCCGGAACTACGGCCCGCGTTCCGCGAATGTCCAGTTCCTTGCTCCCGGAGAGGCGCTGAGACTGCCCCATCCCGGCCATCCTGCGCTTCCTCTGCGCCTCCGCGTCTCCACGCGGGTCGATTCCTGAACCGGGGTCTGCGTCCCACGATCCTCCCGTCGAGATCAATCCACATCAACGGGAATCGAGAGGGAGTTGCGGCGCAACTCCCAAGATGCTTGTATGAAGGCGAGCATCCATCCGTCCATCCGTACGGAATCCAACGGTACCTCCCGCGACAACCCGACCCCGTTCCTCTCCCAGATCCGTCCGCTGCAGTGTGAATCCCAGGTCCGTGGAGCCGGAAAACCAAGGCTGGCTGAACGCGGCGTGATCTCGGAAAATGGCCGGTCAGGGATCGTAATCGTGGGCATTGCGACAAAGGAGAGGGACCGATGAACCTTCTGCATTGGCTGCCGAACGCTCGCAGAACCGCAGCTGCGACGTTTGTCGTGCTCTTTCTTGTGGTTCCTGTCGCGCTGATGGTCAGCGTTCGGCCGTGGACCGTCGCCGCGATCTTGTCAGCCCTTGGCGCCGCTTGCCTCCTCGGGAGTCTCTGCTTAACGTCGCGGATTCGTCGTGCCACACGAAACGCAGGAATGAACCTGATTGCAGCAGCGGCGATTCTCGCCATCATCCACTTCTCGGGTCTCCTGCAGCCCTTCTACACGCGTGAAGGGTGGCTGCTGTTGGACTTGGACATCCAAGTCGCCCCATGGCAGGTGAGCCCGGGGGACACGCTGACGTACACACTCTCGACCACGAACACCGGGAGGCGTCCCGCACTGGGAAGGCGGTTCCTCGTGGATGGTGCGCCATACACAGGAGTCTTGATGTATGGCCGCCTTCCCGATCTAGACGGCGTCCGTTTCCCGATCAGCGGATCGCCAACGACCAGCCTGTCCTCGGAGGCCGAGCCGCAGGATTCGCAGGAGAGCATCTGTACGGTGGTGTACGCAAATCCAGGCCTGCCGGAACTCAATCCGGCGTCTTGGGCCTGGACCACGACCTATTCCCCAGGGATGGAGGTCATTGCCGCCATCACCAGCGACGGTCGTACGCATCGCGATCTGGGCGTTGGCGAGACGCTCGCCTTTCAATATCGCGTCACGGTTCCACCGGACCACCCCTCAGGTGAAGTCCATCACGTGCGCGCATCTCTGAGCTACCGGGACCCGCAATGGGCCACCCACTACATCCACGATCTGTGGTTCCCGTTTGAGGAGACCGTCACCGTCGATTCCGCGCCGAACTAGAGACCGGAACCGAGGAGTTCCGTGAGCATCGCCATCGCCGTATGCGGAGTGCATACGATCGTGCACCTGCTGTCCGCAACTTCCAGGCGAGGAGCATCGGGTGATCGAGCTTCTTCGCAATCCCCGCGACCCTTGCGACCGTCGGAGTAGACGGCGGACTACTGGATCCTCGTGCTGGAATGCAGGACCCAACCCCGCGATACGCCCGCTAGGTGTTGGCACAAACCCGTGAAGTCAGCAGACCTGGGCAGGTCAGCTGAAAGAGCAATTTGCCTTTTGCAGTCATGTGATGTATATTACATTCTCTCGAACGGGCAAACCTGGCGAAAGCTAGGGACGCAAAGTCGCGGGCCTAAAGGAGGAATCCTATGGTTGCCAGACTGCCGCAGGCATATTCGCATGGCTTCGCAAGATCATTACGTCTTCCTCCGCAGCTCGCCACGGATTCAAGTTGTTCGTTGGACGACAACAACACCGCTTCGGAAGCCTCAAACGTCGGTGTGTTCCCGCAATCAGTCTGCCGCTCTTTCCGGGTGGTGCGGAGCATTCAGACCGAAGGCGCCGGAGTGAGGCAGCCTCCTGCGCAGGCGGCGGGGGCAGGGCATCGCCTGCCCCCAACCTGCGTCGCAGAGAGCTTGCTTGAAGACCCGTCCACGGGTTTGACCTGATCCCCATGAGGTCGGACCAGGAGTAGAGCTGCCCGAAGCAGGGGCGGAATGCTCCATTCGCACGTGTACCCACACGGATTCGTGCCATCGCCCCGGAATCCCAGTACCGACT
>CBFCYU010000074.1:0-8131 GCA_965602415.1 uncultured bacterium
GAGCTCAACCTCGTCGGGGAGCTTCCTTCCTCGCAATCTCTGGACCAGACCCTCCGCGCTGACCAGTCGCTCGCGATACGGGGTCTCGGCGAGGCACTCATCGAGCGCCTCGCGCATCCCCGCGGTCATCCCGTCGGCGCCGACGTCGGACCGACTGACGTCGATTGCGATCGAGCGCGGGTCGAGCTGGGCAAGCTCGGCACGGAGGTGCACGCCGATCCCCTCGTCGTAGCCGACGATGCGATCGAACGCCGCGCCGCGCAGCCCATCGGCGTCGTATCCGGCCACGATCGCGATCCGTTCCCCTTCGCGGGTGAACAGGAGCGCCGATCGGCCGACGAGATCGCCATCAAGGACGAGCCGCATCGCCGGGTCGGCGACCTGGTCTGTTTCTCGAACCCAGATCAGCCAGCAGTCGAGATCTAGCTCGGCGAGGATCTCGCACGCCTGTACCGCCTTCTGCGTTTCGATCGATCTCATGGTTACACCATCGCCTCCCGCGGCAATCTTAACCGTCGCGTCTGGTGGTGTCCGTTTCGTCGTTGAACCGATCGCTCGTTTCGTCCGACTGACTGGCGGTAGAATGCCACACAACAAGACGGACAAACGGAGGGATCAAAAGAGATGAAACTCCTACGAGGTTTGATCACGGGTGGTGGGGTCGGAGCGTTCTTCTTCTTCAGTTGGATCATCCAGCTGTTGTGGAACGCGATCCTGGTCGATCAGCTCGCGCTGGTCGCCATCAAACTGAACTACTGGCAGGCCGCCGCGCTCTGGTTCCTGTCGATCATCTTCTTCGCGTGGGCGGGAATCGGTGTCTCGCCGGCCATCTCGAAGAAGTGGCGTAAGTTCCGCGACTAGCACGTCGCCGCAGCAGTAGTTCGCACGTCAATGGAAGTGCTCGGCCGGGAAGGCCCGGTCGGGAGCGTATCGCTTTCGGGTGGGCGAGTCTCGCCCAAGCTGTTCGCTTCACCGAAGCGAACGAAGAAACGGAGGGATCGACATGAAGCTGGTTGCCAGAATGATCGCCGCCGGAGGGATCGCGGCGTTCTTCTTCTTCAGCTGGATCATCCAACTGCTGTGGAACAGCCTGATCGCCGCGCACCTCGGCCTCGCTCCAACCCTGTCGTATTTCCAGGCGGCCGGTCTGTGGTTCCTCGTCAGTCTGCTGTTTGCGTGGGTCGGGATCGGCGTGCGCTCCGCCTTCTGGGTGAAGCGCGGGCGGGGAAAAGACTGGAGCGCTCTCGGGGATCGGATCGAGCGGAAGGTCCGCAGGCTCGTCTCCCGATGGGCCGAGGAGGACGGAGGCGTCGACGATCTCGGAGACCGGGTCGAGGCGAAGATCAAGCGTGGCTTCAGCCGTTGGGTCGGCGTCGACGAGGAGATCGACTGGGACGACCTCGGCGAGCACATCGAGCGAAAGATCAAGCAGAAGGTCCGCGACTGGGCCGAAGAGGAATGACCGCGTTTCGGCCGGTGGCACAGGAGGCACCTGATGGCCCGCTACGACCCGGACTGGGTTCGCGCGCACTTCGACGAGTACGGGATGCGCGAATGGCATCGCTGGGACGAGTCCCCGGTCGAGCGGGTCAAGTTCCACGTCCACCTGCACTACCTGCAGCAATACGTCAGTCCCGGTGACCGCGTCCTTGAGATCGGCGCCGGGGCCGGGCGGTTCACCCGTGAACTCGCACGGATCGCCGATCGGATCGTCGTCGCCGACCTCTCCTCCGCTCAGCTCAAGTTGAACCGCGACCATGCGGCGCGCCTCGATTTCGTGTCGGCCGTCGAGGCCTGGATCGAATGCGACGTCTGCAACCTCCGGCCGCACTTGGACGACGGGTCGTTCGACACGGTCGTCTGCTACGGCGGCCCGCTGAGCTACGTCTTCGAGCGTCGCGACGACGCGCTGAGCGAGCTGAGCCGCGTCACGCGGGACGGCGGGACACTCCTGCTGAGTGTCATGTCGCTCTGGGGAACCGTCCATCAGTTCCTGCCCGGCGTCCTCGACGTCGATCCGGCCGCCAACCGGACCATCCTCTCCACCGGGGACTTGAGCCCCGAGACGATCGGCCCCGGCCGCCACTACGCGCACATGTATCGAGCCGGCGAGTTCCGGCGAACCCTCGAACGAAGTGGCTGGACCGTCAAGACGATGTCAGCGAGCGACTGCCTGTCTGTCAACTGGGCGGACGTCCTCGGCGAGATCCACGAGGACGATCCGACATGGGGCCACCTGATCGAGATGGAGATCGAGGCCTGCCGGGAGCCCGGCTGCCTCGACATGGGCACTCACTTGATCGCCGTCTGCGACAGGTAGGGGCGAGGATTGGGGCACTCAGGGTGCGAAGGGTGCCTGGTTCAGTTCACCCTAGGAGACGGAACGTCTGTACGGCTGTTCTCGGAGCCGATCCTTCACGCCGTTCTTGTCGGCCGATCGCTTCCACATCACGTTGCCGCCGATGACGTAGAGCCAGCTAGGCATCAACGGTTTCCGCGTCAGCCTCTCCACCTCGTAGGGAACGAGGATCTCCAGGTCAAGCGCCTCGGTCAGTATGTCGAGCGCCAGGCGGACCCGCTTCGAGATCTGTCCGGCCCCGCCGAGCGAGACCCCGGTGACCCACTCGAATCCAGCCCGGTCGGCGAACCGCTGGAGAATTCCTTGACACGTGTCGTTCTGTCTCGGCTCGATGAAGCCGCAGTTGATGATCGAGACGAATCGAGGCATCCGCTTCGCGCCGCCCGAGCGTCGATGCGCGGCGATCAGTTCCAACGCACGGATCGCTGGCGCGGGGAGGCTGTCGACGTAGAGTGGTGCGGCGAACAACACAACGCCGGACCGATCGATCGCTTCGAACAGCTCCCGTTGACTTCCCTCTGACTTGACGGCCGCGTGGAGGTGCATCGACTCGCTCGTCCAGCCGCGCTCCTCGAGTCCGTCGACGACCAAGCGACCGAGGCGGGCCGAGGCACTCCGCTCAAGCCCTTTCGGACTCCCGACGAGGAGGAGCACGCGTTCGCTCACGATCCGATCACCTTTCCAAGTGCTCGCTCAATTCGCCGCCGTCTCACTTCGTCATCATCTGTGGCATTGATCACACACGCTCCGTTCGCAGGGGCGTGAAAATTGATCGCGTTTCGATGGATCAACGTCTCGAACAGCTCCTCTTCCTCCGGATCGGCCCGGCCGTTGGAGCACAGACCGATCCCGGCCAGTCGCGGATACCCCGCGTACCGCTTCGCGTGGTGGACCTCGCCCTTCACCAAACGGAAGAACGGCGAGATATTCGAAATCGAGCGATCGAGCGCCTTCTTCAACTCGGAGGAATACCCGCCGAACGTAATCGGCGTCAGGTAGACGACAAGGTCGCTCTGCACCATCCGGCGGGCGATATCGCGTCCAGCGTCGTCGATCACGCAGACACCGGGCGTCTTGATCCAGCACCCAAAACACCCGAGGCACGGGGCGATGTCGATCTCACGGAGCGTCAGGTCCGTCACCTGCCAGCCCTCCCGCCGGAGAACACTCTCCGCGATCGTGCTCAGACCGCGGGTGTCCGCGCCGTCTCCCGTGCCCCCATCGAGGATCAACGCCCGCTTCTCCATCGTGTCCCCATCCTATCGCACCGGTCGACTGCACTCCACTCCGGCTCGGCCTTCTCCCGATCGTCTCCTCTGTCGGAGACATTCAGCCTTCCCCGACACCTGCGGCGGGAGTATCCTCCCCTCCGAAGCATGACATCGACGAACAAACCTCGGATGCCCGAACTTCGCAGGGCTTCGCTGACGACGTCTTCTCGTTGCCTCATCACTGCCGTCGGCGGGGCGTCTCTGACGCTGCTCCTGTTGCTGATCCACATCTTCGTTCCGACGGAATGGCTCCAACTCGCCTCGATCTGGACCCTCGGCGGATCGCTGTTGTGGGTGTGGGCCGGGATCCTCGCCTGGCGACTGCCGGTCTTCGGGAATCGTGCCCTCCTCCTATTCGCCGTCGCGTGGGTCGCGGGAGTCAGCGCCTCCGTCTGGTTGGCCGTCTGGGCCTTCGCCTCGCGCTCCCTCATCTGGCGATGCTCGCTGCAATGGCTCGCCCTCACGCTGAGCTTCGTCGTCGGGGCCCTCCTCCTCCGAGCACTCCTCCGTAGGCGAACCGCACCGACCATCGGCCGCCTCCTCTCCCTCGTCTCTCCATTGATCATCCTCCTCGTGATCCTGTTCACGACCCTCGCGCGGGCGTCGTAGCCCGCCCGCTTGACGGCGATCCACGCGGTTGTGTTACACTCCCGTTCGACTTCGAACCGAAGGAGGGGCCGTGGCCAACAAGCTGTACCGGAGCACGTCCGACTCGATGCTCGGCGGTGTCTGCGGCGGGCTGGGGAAGTACTTCGATGCCGACGTAAACCTGATCCGTCTGATTTTCGTCGTCCTCGCCGTGATCCCCGCCTTCGGCGTTCCGATCTACCTTGTTCTGTGGCTGATCGTCCCCGAGGAAGGAGAAGGCTCCAAGGAGCCCCTCGCCGATCGCATACGAGATGGGACCGACGAGATCGTCGACCGGGCGAAGCGGTTCGGAGAGGAGGTTCGATCGACGGCGAACTCATCCAATCCTGCGGCGACGTTCATCATCGGTCTGATCTTGATCGTCCTCGGCGTCATCTTCCTCCTTCGGAACCTCGGGATCACGTGGTTGAACTGGATCGCGTTCGGCACGCTCTGGCCCGCGTTGCTCATCCTCGTCGGCGCGGCGTTCCTGTGGCGTTGGCTTAGGAGAGGTGATTGACGTGCGCATCCATCGCCTGAGTGGGGTCTTCCTCCCATTGCTCATCGTCGCGACCGGCGTCATGCTCCTGCTTAACACGACCGGCGTCCTGAGCTGGAGCGCCTGGTCGGAACTCGGACGGCTGTGGCCGATCGCGGTCATTCTGTTCGGGCTGAGCCTCGTCTGGCATCGCTTCCGAGATCGGGTATGAGATGCGGAAAGCCGTTCTGGGAATGCCGCTCCCGGTCTTCTGTGTCGCTGTGCTCCTCTTCTTCTTGCTCGTCCTTCGCCTCTCGGTGGCCGCCTGGTTCGTGGTCCGCGGCGTCATCGTTACCGGATGCCCGTCCGTCGGGCTGATGCTGCTCGTCAGGCCCCTCAGCACAAGGAGCTGACATGAGCAAGAGTGCAAAGCGGTCGGGGCGAGGCAGCCTGCTCTTCCCTCTCGTCGTCATCGTCGTCGGTGTCGTGCTCCTGCTGATGAACCTCGGTGTCGTCTCGTCCGACATCTGGGGCCAGCTCGTCCGTTTCTGGCCGGTTCTGCTGATCGCGCTCGGGATCGATGTCCTCGTCGGGCGACCATCGTTCGGCTCGGCCCTGTCGATGCTGATCACCGCTTGCGTCATCGCCGCACTCGGTCTCGCCGCGTTCTACCTGTTCGGTCCTGAGGCGTGGATCACCGAGCGACAGACACTCGCGTATCCGCTCGGACCGGCGACCTCCGCGCGTATCAGCCTGACGTGCGAAGGATGCTCGATCGCCATTGCGGAGGCGACCGATCCCGAGAATCTGATCGAAGGGACCATCTTGGTTCGCAGAGACGAGCGACTCGATCAGGTCACACGGCGGACAGGAGAGACGGTCGTCTTCGAGTTGGAGAGCGATTCGTTCCTGCCGTTCCTTCGCACGTTCTCCCAGGCGGAGCGGCCGTGGGAGATCCGCCTCGGTCCGGGGATCCCGATCGATCTCGACGTGACAACCGACGGAGTGATCGATCTCGACCTCCAGTACCTCCGGATCGAGTCGGCCGACGTCTCCGCCGGGCGGGAGGCGTGCGAGATCGTCGTCCCGGAAGCCGGCCGGACGACCCTTTACCTTTCCGGTCGTGACGTGATCGTCCGGGTGCCGGACGGCGTCGGCGTCCGGATCGTCGGCACGGCAGATGGAGACTTGACGACCTTCGAGGACTACGCCGAGACAGACAGTGGCCTGCAATCGCCCGACTACGACGCCAGCGACGCGAAGGTCGATCTCCGCCTTCGTCCCGGTGTCGGGGACCTGGAGATCGCTCCCCTCGACGATGGGGCGAGCGGCGCTGACACCTCGTAGAGAGCAGCGGGCCCTGCCAGCGGCCGAGATGGAGATGTTCACCTGGCCCAGCTTAGCGGCTCCTCATCCCTTCCTTACGGGCAGCGCACACCTCCGATAATCAGCAGGCCGGTCACCGTCTGATCATTCTCCACTCGCGCACGCAACGTGTAGGTACCAGAACCGCCCGCCAGATCACACAAGTTCACGCTACACATCCGAAGCACACGGTAGGCCTCGTCCTCCGGCCCGCAGCAACCGCGATCGATCTCGCAGAGCTCGTACGTCTGCCGCGGCGTGTCCAGGAAGAACTGAACGCGATCGTCGGCCGCGTACTGGAACGTGAGAGGACAGTCGCCGCAACAGGCTTCCGCGTCGATCTCGAATGAGACCCGATACTCGTAGGTGCCAAGCAGGTCGGGGACCCAACCCGAGCCGGCGGAGGTCCCATCGTGATCGACCCACACGGCATCTCGATTGGGGCTTTGCACCCAGTTGGCGTTGGGAAGGGTCGGCTGTACAGGTACGTACCTGCCAGCATTCGGAGCGAGCACCTCCCATCGGGCGGCTCCTGTGCTCAGGTCAACATATGGCGTGTCGCACTGCGCTTCACCTTTCACTTCGATGAGCACATCTAGCAGACCAGCGGCTCCTCGGGATGCTGTGTAGAGCTCGTACGTTAGTTCGTAGAACGCGGGGCCGCTCGGTAAGACGCCGGTCAGCGTCCCAGCGTAACTGGAGAGGTTCAGTGTGAACCCCGCAAGTGGCGGAAGCGTCGAGGACACAAGCTCGGCATCGACGGCGCGCGCCGTGGCCAGCTCCCGCTGCAGGGATTCCGGCATATCCCGGGACACCACCTTGAGCCCTCCACCTTCAAACGTTGCGAACTCCCATCGGTACTGCATTGGAAGCGGAGGGGTGCCGTGACAGATCACCTGTCCCGTGCGGGTGTTGTTCGTCTCGCTCGATTCGTCGATCTCCCCGCGGGCATCCGCCGTTGCCGTCCATTGCGCTGCGTCGCCACTGCAGGTCCAATTGAGAAAGACCACGGTCGTCGATGCACCCATCGCAAGCTCGGGCACAATCTTGGAGTCGGTCCGCGAATCACCGGCCAAGTCAATGACGAACCGGGCTGAGTCTGCGGCTCCGCGATTCGCAACCGTCACCTCGACCCCGAACGGCTCTTCGACCCTCGGTGATTCCGGGATCGAGACAGTCTTCGTCACCACAAGATCAGCCAGCGCTTGCCTACCCAGCTCGATGGTCACGCCGCAGTTCGGGCCGCATACCTGCCCGTCGCAGTACGGGGTGAGCGTCACGAGGTAGCTTCCAGACCCGCTTGGATCGAACTCGATCGGTCCGCGGACCAGCCCGTCGCCCGAGCCACGAGAGTAGCCGCCGGGCCCGCTCACCGTCCAAGCGTAGAAGGTCGGACCGCAGCCGGGCCCACAGCCGTAGCTCGGGTTGATCGTCACCGGACCCTCGATTTCGTCCGCCGTGAGCGCGATGTCTCCGCCACAGCCGATGACCCGTCCTTCGATCCGGATGTCGCCCAAGCCGTCCCCGTCGTAATCAGTCCACTGACCGCAGCTGCAACCCAAGCCAGGCTCCTCGATCGTGATCAGAAACTCACACGCCGGACACGTCTCACCGTTACAGGTCGGCGTCAGCGTGATCTCGTAGGTCCCCGGGACCGGTGGAACGAATCCGATCGGCTCCCCGCCCTGCAGCAAATGGAACCCCTCCGGCCCCTCGATCTTCCAGATGAAGCGCGTTGCGCAGTCGTCGCCGAAGCACCGGTAGTCGGGCTCGATCGTCACAGCAGTGTCTGTCGTCAGCGTGACGTGACCGCCACAGGTGAGGACCTGGCCGTCGACGTTGATCTCGCCCCACCGGCTGCACTCGCAGGTCGGCTCTTCATCCGCCTCGATCGTGATCGCAAGGTCGCACGCCTCACACGTCTCCTCGGCGCAGAGGGGCGTGATCGACGCCCGGTACAGCCCGGGCGCTCGCGCCTCAAACTCGAGCGGGCCGCGAACCGGCTTGTCGCCCGAACCGCGAGAGTAGCCT
>CBFCYU010000075.1:0-8077 GCA_965602415.1 uncultured bacterium
GTAGACCTTCCCTTCCTCTGCCATGTCAACCTCCTTCCTGAACATAACACCCTCTCACCGCAGTGAGGTCTTCCCGCTTCAACGCGACTCCGATAGCTCGCCGACGAGAGAATGGACGCACTGCGTCCATTCTCTCCCGTACTCCCTCCCTAGAGGGAGTACGCCGACTCCCAAAGGCCGTGGACGTTGCAGTACTCGACGGCGATCAGCTCGCTCAGTCCGTCCAGATTCGCGTGCGTCACGACCGTTGGCACACCATACGTCGGCCCGAGGTCAAACGTGGCGATGTGGACGGCCGCGCCGCCCTTCACCCCGAACAGCGCGATCCACTTGATGTGGTGTTCGATCGTGTTCGGATGGGCGGCTTCCTTTCCGACCGTCACCTTCACGACCTTCTCCCCGCACTGGGGACAGTCGACGAGTTCGATGACCGGTACGTGCTTCTCCTTGCCTTCCTGGTCGGCTCCCTTGATCAGGTCTCCAAGCTTCATCGATTCCTCCTTTGGCTCCAGCTTCGGTTCGTTTTTTCTACGGATCAGAGTTCTTTCAGTACTTCGAGCAACTCGTTGACGTCCGGTACTTCACCGATTGGGTAGACCTTGACGAAACGGACTGTCCCCGAGGCGTCAACGATGACCGACGCGCGCTCGCTGAACCCGTCGTCTTCCCGGAACAGCCCGAGAGCCGAAGCGGCGGCGCCGTGCGGCCAAAAGTCGCTCAAGAGGCGCGTCCTCTTCACGCCGATCGCGTCGGCCCACGCCTTCTTCGACGGGACCGGGTCGACGCTGATGCCGAACGCTTGTGCCTTCAGCTCGGCGAACGCGTCGGCGTTCATCTCCAACGCCTCCATCTGACGCTGACAGACGCCGGTCCACGCGAGCGGGTGAAACGACAGCAGTTTCAATCCTTCCACGGCCAAGACGTCGAGCAGATTTCCCTCTTGGTCCGGAAGCACGATCTTCGCTGCCTGGTTCCCTGGTTGGACCGTTTTCACGGTGTCTCCTTTCCTTCGTTCCTACGGCCTCACGGTGAACCGCGCCAGGTGCTCTTCCAGGATTGCGTGATCGATCCTCGGCAGCTCGTAGAGCGGCCCGTCTCCGACGCGCTCTCGGAAGGACGCCGCAAACGTAGGTCTCGCCGGCAGTTCGTACAGAACTCCGACCGGGAAGACGTCTTCAACGTCGACCGCGAGAGCGAGCGCCCGATCGCGATCGGTCGGATCGTGATCCTCCGGAATGGGGACGACGCGTTCGCGGTACCAATCGACTGGGTGCCTCCCCCAGGTGATGCACGGCTGGATGACGTCGACGAGCGACAGGCCGCGATGCGCGATCGCCCGGGTCAGGATCTCTGACAGACCGTCGATGTCGCCGGCGAACCCGCGGGCGACGAACGTGCAGCCGTGTACGATGGCTGTTGCGAGCATCTGCGCCGGATCGATCTCGACGCCGTCGAACTGGAGTCGCGTCTTCTCCCCGCGAGGCGTCGTCGGCGAGCCCTGACCTTTCGTCAGCGCGTAGATCCGGTTGTCATGGACGATCACCGTGATGTCCGGATTTCGCCGAAGGGCGTGCAGTAGGTGGTTCCCGCCCTCGCCGTACAGGTCGCCGTCTCCCGACGTGACGATCGTCTTCAGCGCCGGGTTGGCCACGTGGATCCCGATTGCAGCCGGAATGGCGCGACCGTGCAGCCCGTTGAAGACGTTCGCCTTCAGGTAGTGCGGCAGTTTCGCCGCCTGTCCGATTCCCGATACGAGGCAAACCTCATGCGGCGCCAGGTCGAGCCCAACGAGGGCCCGCTTGAGCGCGGTCAGGATGCCGAAGTTCGGGCAGCCGGGGCACCACTGGTTCTCGACCGGGCTCGCGTAGTCTTCGATCGTCGTCATGGCGTTCTCTCCATCACTTGCTGCGTCACGTGCCTCACCAGGAATCGGGCGTCGATCGGAAGCCCGTCGCTTCGCCCGATCGTTCCCTCGATCGACCAGCCGAGCTCGCCCCGCAGCAGCTGCGCCAGCTGGCCGGTCGCGTTCCCCTCGACGGTCCAGGTTCGTGCGTTCTCCCGGGGCGCGGCTTCCGGCAGTGGCCACAGCTCGGCGAAGTGGATCGATCCGACCTTTCGGCCGGCGGAGCGCAGCAGGTCGACCGCCTCGGCGATTGCGTTCCTTGTCGATCCCCACCCGATGAGGATCAGCTCGGCGTCGTCGGTCCGATCGTCCTGAGGCGGACGGATCTCCTCTCGGAGGCGCCGCGTCTTTTGAAAGCGCTTCTTAGTCGCCGCCGGGCGGACGGTCCGGAGATCCTCGGTGATGTGCCCTTCGGGGGTGTGCTCGTCGCTGTCGAGGCAGACGGTGTGGCCGCCCTGCCCGAATGCCAGGCGGGGGGAGATCCCATCGTCACTCGGTGCATAGCGCACATAGGTCTCCAAGTCGGTCGGATCGGCGAGCTGGTCTACGGGGATTTCAGACGGCAGATCGAGCGATTCGACTGAGAAGTGCGAATCGGCGAGGTACTGGTCGGTCAGGAGGATCGCGGGAACTTGATATCGATCGGCCAGATCGAATGCGCGGACCGTCAGGTCGATCGCCTCCTGCGGGTCGGAGGGCGCCAGGACGACACGCGGAAACTCGCCGTGTCCGGCGCGGATAGCGAACAGGAGGTCCTCCTGCGCCGTTCGGGTTGGTAGACCGGTCGCCGGTCCGGGTCGCTGCGCGAGGACGATCACGATCGGCGTCTCGATCATCCCCGCGAGGCTGAGGCCCTCGACCATCAACGCGAACCCGCCGCCTGATGTAGCGGTCATCGCTCGCACCCCGGCGGCACTTGCGCCGATCGCCATGTTGATCGCACTGATCTCGTCCTCCACTTGCTCGGCGAAGACGCCGAGATCGGTGTCTCGGGCGAAGGAGGTGATGATCCCGGTCGACGGGGACATTGGGTAGGCGCTGATGAATCGGCACCCCGCCGCGGCCGCGGCGAGGGGGATCATCCCGTGCGCCGAGGTGAACGCGTACGTCTCATCCCGTTTCGGAAGATCCTCGACTCGTTCGTCGCCCAGCTGATCCGTCGCGAGATGGAACCCCGCCCGGGCGGCGGCGAGAGTGGCCCGGACGATTCCCTCACCACGCTTCGCGAACGTCGATGACAGAACGCCCTCGAGAACCGTGAACGGGAGGCCGACCGCGGCGCAGAGCGCTCCGGCGGCGACCGCGTTGGCGTAGATTGCCTGGCCACCATGGGTGGTGGCCAGCGAGACGAAGGGAATCTCTAGGTGATTCCCTTCGTCTGTTGCGCTGTCCGACGAGATCAGGAGGCCGTCGACCCGAAGCGCGTTGGAGTAGTGTTCCCGCGCGATCGGGTTGAGACTCAGAAGGACGTCCGCGTCTTCTCGCGGCGCGTTGCGCGGGGTCTCGGAGACGCGGATTCGAACGCTCGAATTCCCGCCACGGATCCGCGATTCGAACTCCTGCGAAGCGAAGACCGGGTAGCCGTGAGCCAAGAAGGACCGGGCGACGACGTCGCCGATCGTTTGGATTCCCTCTCCGGCCGCGCCGGTGACGAAGATGCTCCGATCCACGGGTCTCCTCTCGTTCTCTAGTTCAGGTCCTTGTGACGCGCGGCGATCTGGTCGGCGAGCGCATCGAGTGCTTCGAATGTCTCTTCTTTCGGCAGTCCCTTGGTGAAGACCGGGTCGAGCCACTCGGCCTTCAGGTTGGCGCACAGTCCCTGTGTCTGTTCGGCCGCCTTGCTGGCCCAACCGTACGATCCAATGACCGCAGCGTGCTTCAGCTTCGGCCGCAGCGCGGCGGTCAGGTACGCGGCGAAGACGATATTCGGGTGCGGGCCGACGAGGACGGTCGGCGTGGCGAAGACGACCGTCGCCGCGTCGACGAGCTGGGTTGCGTAATCCCCGAGATCGGTCACCGTCATGTTGAACGATTCGACGTGGACCCCGCGTTCGGTCAGCGCCTCGATCAGATGATCGACCATCTGCCGTGTGCTGTCGTGCATCGACGTGTACGGAAGGACGACGAGGTTCTTCGGCGGATCGAGGACCCAGTGCTGGTAGGCGTCGACGATGAATCCCGGGTCGTTGTGGATCGGACCGTGGCTCGGGCAAATCATCTCGATCTCGTACGGCGCGAGCTTCTCCAAGTGGCCCTTGATCAGGTTGCCGAACGGCATCATGATCTCGGCGAAGTAGCGCTTGGCCGCCTTGCAGACGCGCGGTCGGTCAACGGCGAACAGGTCGTTCGTCGCCAGGTGCGAGCCGAACAGGTCGCACGTGAAGAGGAGCTTCTCCTCGCGCAAGTAGGTCAGCATCGTCTCCGGCCAGTGGACCCACGCGGCGTGGATGAACTCGAACGTTCGGTCCCCGAGCGACAGCGTCTCGCCGTCCTCGACCGCCGTGATCCGATCCTCGGGAATCCCGAGGTGATCGGCAATCATCGGCTTCGCCTTTGGGCTCGAGATGATCCGGACGTCCGGATAGCGCTCGAGAACGGCCGGCGCGGTTCCCGAGTGATCCTGTTCGACGTGCTGGAGGACCAGGACGTCGAGTTTCTCGACGCCGTTGAGCTGCTCAAGGATCTCTCCGCTCTTCGCGGGATCGGCGGTGTCGATCAACGCTGTCTTCTCGCTGCCGCGAACCAGGTACGCGTTGTAACTCGTGCCGTCGGGGAGAGGGATTAGCTCATCGAACAACCGACGATCCCAATCGATCGCGCCCATCCACGAGACTCCCGGCCGAATCTCTCTAGCTTTCAAGTTTCCTCCCATCCAGGCTCCACTGTCAGAGCCACCACGAAAACCGGCATGGCCCGGTTCGCTAGGAACGTTCGAACATGTCCTTGCCGACGCCGCACTCCGGGCAGACCCACGTGTCCGGCAGGTCCCCAAACGCCGTTCCCGGATCAATCCCGCTCGTCGGATCCCCGACGGACGGGTCGTACACGTACCCACAGACGGTGCAGATCCACTTCTCCATTGTTGGTCACGCTCCTTTCCTGATGAGCTTTCGGTACTCGTTGTAGGTGAGCGGCTCGCCAGCGTCACGTGTCCCGGCGCGGTCGACCGAGACGACAAACAGAGAGTGCGTCTCTAGATCGACCGTCATCTCCGGAATCACGGTGCACTCGTAGACTGCGACCGCGTCCGGAAGATACGGAATCCCGTGCTCGGTCAGCTCGTGCGGGAAGTCGGCGAACTTGTCGGCGTCCCGCCCGGACTGGAAGCCGAACCGCCGGATCACCCCAGGGCAGCCCGCGTTCTCTCGATCGAGAACGCTGACGGCGAACCGCCCGCTCTCGGCGATCATCTCGTGGGTCAGCGACTTCACCCCGATCCCGATGGCCATCCGAGGTGGCATGCTCGTTACCTGCATTAGCGCATCGAGGCACTGGCCGTTGATTCGCTCGCCGGACCGGGCCGTCAGGATATAGAGGCCGTGGGTGACTCGGAACAGTGCCTGATTCAACGACGCGTTGTCGGCGACGAACGTGAACGCCATGTCTTCTCCTTTCCGGCCTACGCCTCGGCGTCGGCCTCTGACGTTGTGAGCGGTCCGGCGATGCGCTGACCGAGTTCGCGGTCGGCCATCAGTAAGCCATGACCGGAATCCCCGATCAGCTCAAGCATGCTGACGACTTTGGAGACCGAGTCCTCTTCCTCGACCTGCTCGTTGACGAACCACTGCAGCGTGATGCCGGCCGCATTGTCGTTCTCCTCGCGGGCGACCTTCACCAACTCGTTGATCTTTCCGGTGATGAACTCCTCGTGATTGAGCGCCGCCTTGAATGCCGCCAGGGGCGAGTCCCACTCCACCTGAGGCTTCTCGATCGCCAGCAGCTCAACCCGTCCGCCGCGGTTGTTGATATGGTTGAAGAATCGGAGCGCGTGCCCGATCTCCTCTTGCGCCTGGGCCTTCATCCACTGCGCCATTCCGTCGAAGCCCTTGGCGTGGAAGTCAGCGGCCATCGAGAAGTACAGATAGGCCGAGGCGGTCTCGTGCATGATCTGCTCGTTCATCTCATCCTGCATCCGTTGACCGATCATGGGTCACCTCGCTTCACAGTTCCTTGGTGTCTTGCGGTACACCATACCTCTTTCTGTCTCTAGGGTCGCCCTCGACTCCGGCCCTTCTCGCACAGGAACCGAGCGGGCGTTCATCCGTCCAGGAGAAGCCTCCCCTCGGAAGGAGCCAAGCGGGCATCCATCCGAGCCGGAGAAGCCATCCTATCGAGAGCTTCTCCGAGGGGCCCGGAGGGCACCCTGTCATCCACGCGAGTTCCCGTATCTTGGAGGAACTCGCCCCTCGGCCCAGTAGAAGCCTCCCCTGGAGGGTCCTCCCACGTGTGTTACGTCGTCCACGCGAGTTCCTTCTATTGAAGGAACTCGCCCCTCTTGTTCGGGCCCCGAACAAGAGGCCCGCTACCAGTTCTCGGCGAGCACCTCGAAGTGTGCCTGAGGGTGCGCACAGGCCGGGCAGACCCCGGGTGCCTCGTCCCCTTCGTGGAGGTATCCACAGTTCCGGCAACGCCAGACGACCGACGTGGATTTCTTGAAGACGGTCCCCGCCTCGACGTTCTTCAACAGGCCAAGGTAGCGGTTCTCGTGCTGCTTCTCCGCCACGGCGATCGCCTCGAAGACAGCGGCGATCTCGTTGAACCCTTCCTCACGTGCGATCGTCGCGAACTCGGGATACATCGACGTCCATTCGTGATGTTCACCGCCGGCTGCGGCGCGTAGGTTCTCCTCCGTCGTTCCGATCACCCCGGCCGGGAAGGTCGTAGCAATCTCGACCTCTCCGCCCTGCAGGAACTTGAAGAACCGCTTCGCGTGCTCCTTCTCCTGGTCTGCCGTCTCCTCGAAGATCGACTGGATCTGGGCGAATCCGTCCTTCTTCGCCTGCGACGCGAAATACGTGTAGCGGTTGCGTGCCTGAGATTCCCCGGCGAACGCTGTCAGCAGATTCTTCTCCGTTCGTGTTCCCTTCAGTTCCATGTGTGTTCCTCCTTCGATTGTTGTTCTAGTTCTGGCACGCCGGACAGTGGCAGGTCGATCGCCCGGACTGAATGACGCGTTCAATAGACGTCCCGCACCGCTCGCACGGCTCGTTCTCCCGCCCGTAGACGGAAAGACGGTTCTGAAACGAGCCGCCCTCTTCCGCGGACTGGCGGTAGTCCGACACAGTGCTTCCAATGGTCGTCCCCAGCTGTTCGATCGCGTCGAACAGGACCGAGGTGATCCCGGCGTGCAGTGCCGAGATCTCATCTTCACTGAGCGAGTTCGACGGACGCCTCGGATCGACCTTTGCTCGCCAGAGTGCCTCGGCGGCGTAGATGTTTCCGATTCCGGCAATCTTTCGCTGATCGAGCATGAGTTGCTTGATCGGCGCCCGCGATGTGGACGCGAGCCCCGCAAGAATGTCGGCGGTGAAGCCTGATCCGACCGGCTCGATCCCGAGCTGCTTGTCGAAGCCGTGAGGACAAAGAACGACGGTCCCCAGCCGGCGCGGGTTGATGAAGAAGACGGAGTTTCCGGAGTCGAGGCGGAGGATCATCCGCGTGTAGGGGATCTCGTCCTCCGAGCGATCGAGGCGTAGACGCCCGGACATCCGCAAGTGGACGATCAGATCCCCGCGACCGTCGAGGCCGATCACGATGTACTTCGCGCGACGCTTTACGTCGCGGATCGATGCGCCGACGAGTTCCTCGGAGGTGACGGTCAGCCGATCGTCGAGGATCTCGGCGCCGACGATGCGCGTTCCGGCAATCGGGTGAAGACGGCGAACGAGGGTCTCAACCTCGGGGAGTTCAGGCATTTTGTACCTCCTCACTATCGTTCGGAGGTCCAGAGGAAGAAGGAGTCTGGAGCTCCTTCTTCTGGAACGATTCGCTTCGGTTGGATGGATTGGGCGCGGGAGAAGAAGAAGCCAGAGCCTTCTTCTTCCGAGTGGATTTCCCGCTATCGCTCGGAGGTCCGGAGGAAGAAGCCAATGGCTTCTTCTGGATCGATTTTGCTTGATGGGTTGGAGGGGGCACGGGCGACGAAGGGGTCTCCGACTCCTTCATTTGGTCTGA
>CBFCYU010000076.1:0-8015 GCA_965602415.1 uncultured bacterium
CGATGCCAGTCGATGACGGGTTCCATCACCTCAATGACGATGAGCGACCTGACGGATGGGTCTTCCAGGGCCGCAACCGCTGTGTAGCCCAGACCCAATCCGCCGACCACGATGTCCAAACCGGTCCCCTCGAGCGCGGCCAGCCCGAGCCTCGCGAGCTGGATCTCGGAGGTCGTGAACAGGCTGGACATCAGAAACTCGTCGCCCAGCTTCACCTCGTAGAGGATTTCGCCTGCGAGTCGGGGGTCCGCCCGGCGCCTGAGACTGATCGCCCCCAGCGGGGTCTCCTGATAATCCAGTTCTTCGAAATCCAACGCCATCCGCCCACTCCGTTTCGGACACGCCCATCATGCCGTCGCCCATTCTAACCACCCGCCACGGGCTGCAGCGAGACCTGATTCAACGAGCCCACTCCCATGCGCGGGGTCTGACCTTGCCTCTTGACCTTTGTACAGCCGCTCGCTCCTCGGCAGCGATGTCGCCAGATGATGAGTACGCGAAGAAGCCCAAGGACGGACAAGACAGCCGCGAAGATGGCCCGTCCATTCCGGCGGGGTGATGCTTCGAACCGCCGACCGGCGATCGAAGTCGACCCACGGGCCGATGCGGCCGAGCACGGGATCAGGAGACGAACGGCGTGAAGGATGGCGGCGCCGGTGCCGGTTCGAAGAGAGAAACGAGCATGAGCCTCGGTCCCGTCCACCCACCACCGCGCCATGCTGAGTAGGGTAGCCGCGTCGAGCAGGAACTCGAGGACGAGGAGCGCCGAGGCCCACACCACCAACGTGGTCAGCGAGCCATCTGTCAGCATGACGATTGTGCGGAAGAGCAGAACGCAAACGCCCAATGCGAGGAGCATCGCGTAGGTGCGTTGTCGATTTCAGGCCATGCTCATGACTCCCTTCCGCAGCGGCCCGGCTCCGCCGAGTAGCTTCGCGAGGACGAGCCGATTCCACGGCAGCAAGCGGCGCATGCTCTGCTGGCGTGAGTTCCCGGGGGAGGTAGAATCTCCCGGCACAGGAAAGGACGCCACATGACGATAGCCAACCTGAAGCCGTTCCTGATCATTCTCGCGATCGGCCTGGTGGGGATCTCCGTTACGTCGATCCGCGGCCCTGACGCGGGACAGCCGCTCTCCGGCCTCGTCGGGTTCTTCTCTCGCAGCGTAAACGAGTGCATGGCGGCCCATCCGGAGTGGGGGCGTAACGCCTGCGAGAAGATCGCCCGAGAGGACCTCTGGATCGGCATGACGGAGGAGATGATCCTTGCCAGCCTGGGCGAGCCGCGAAGCGTCGAGATCCCGAACAGCGAGGATCCGACCCACGAGGAATGGACGTATCGAACGGCTCGCTACGGGGAGGAGATCCTTCAGGTCGAGGATGGGATCTTGACTTTCTGGGGGCCTCCGGCGTCGGGTTGTCCGACGTGCGGGGTGAAACCGCCGCGCCCGTATCCATGACTACAGTGGGATCGCTCTAGCCTGTACCCCCCAGTACCTTCTTCATGTGCGGGATCAGGCCGCCGTCGTCGAGGATGGCGAGGACCTCGGGCGGGAGAGCGTGAACTTGTGCTTGGCTCCTTCGCGCTCGACGATCCCTTTGGAGAAGGCGATCCTCACGGAGTCGCCCTTGTTGATCGCCCCGGTCCCCTTTCAGGAGCACTCCCGTCACTCGGTGTCTTTCGTACCAGATAGCACTTGACCGGGAGGTTGCGCGTCCTTCCCCGGTCCGCGTAGACGTCAAATGGAAGGCCGCCCAGCAGTGCAAACCCGAAGCACCCGGCCCACTTCTCTATCTGGCGAACGCTGTGTCGATACATCGTCATGGGGTGCCCTGTTCCCGTCTCCTCGGCGCTCATGACGAACCTCCGAGTCTCGTCATCGCTTCGGTCGCCAACCACGAACGCGAACAAGCCTCCCGGACGAAGGATCCGCGACGTCTCCTCGAAGACCGCGGACAGATCGCAGAAGAACTGCAGTACCCCAATGCACAGCGCGTGGTCAACGCTCTCGGTGTCAAACGGATATGGGATCTGCGTCAGGTCGTGCAGCGAGAGGTTGGTGAATCCCTTGGTTCTACATGCGTCGAGCATTTCCAGGGAAACGTCCATCCCGTAGACGACCAGGCCCGCTTCCCGAAACGGAGCCGCGCCCAGCCCCGTCCCGATCCCGATGTCCAGGATCGACTGACCAGGGCAGATGTACTCGGCGGCCAGGCAGAAGGCCACTTCCGGGCCGCGCCACCCGGTTGCCTCCGCTTCCTCGTCATACGCCTCGGCCATCGCGCGGGCTGACTCACCCGATCGATTCATGTCTCTCGCGGTCTCCTCTTTCAGCCTGCGAATTGTCGAGCGCCTCGGCTGCGAATCCGCGTCCGCGCGCATCGAGTAGACGATCACGTGCTTAGGGGACCATTCCGCCCCGTCACGGCAGTATTACCGATCCTCCGTCTTGCGGCCTCCTATTCGAACGCACGCACTGGCGCAATCGCTCGGCCCGGGGGCATTGACCTCGGTCAGCCGGCGAGCACCTTCTTGACGTGCGGGATCAGGCCGCCGTCCTCGAGGATGGCGAGGACTTCTGGAGGGAGGGCCGGGAAGCGGTACTCGGCGGCATCGTGAAGCACGACGCCGTGCTCGAAGTCGATCGCGCCAGCTTCGCTGGCGAAGTCGATCACCGGCCGGCTCCATCGGCAGGTACGTGGCTTCCCGGGGAAGATCACGCCAGTGTTCACGTCGTCGCCGTACTCCCAAACGCGTCCTTCACTCATCGCTCCTCCTGGACCGTCACAACTGCTTCCTCCCGCAGAGACGCGGAGAACGCAGAGGAGACGAGGACCCGGAAGCCTCATTAGGATGGAGGACATGAAGATCAGGAAGGGGAACACCAGGCCGCCTCGAACCCTTGCCCTGCTGTCTCTCTTCATGTTCCTTCAAAGCCTTCATAGTTCGTCCTTGCTCTCCTTGCGACCTCTGCGCCTCTGCGCGAGACCGCCTTTGACTGCATGCCGTGCATCTCTGCGCGAGATCGCTGAGGAAACCGCGGACCAATAGCCCTACCATGAGGAGCAAGAAGTCCAGGCAGGGAAAAACCCGCAGTCTCAAACCCTCCCATTGAATCCGTCACTCTCTTCATGGTCGTACTGTCGCCTCTCCCTCCGTCTCTGCGCCTCTGCGTCTCTGCGCGAGACTGTCTTCGTCCTTTCTCGCAGAGATCGCCAAACCCGCAGAGAAGCATCAAGATTCATGCCCGAGAAGGCTCTGTCTCTCCTCTGCGTCTCTGCGCCTCCGCGTCTCTGCGCGAGTCTGGCCTTGTTAGAGACGTAGGAGAACTGACCACAATTCGCCAGGCAATAGGATGTGTGTCCCTCCATTCGCGAAACCCGAGATTCGCCCCGAGAGCAATCGAACTTGACTCTCACGACTGATGCTTGCAGAATGGACATCCAATGTTTAATTTGCATGACCCGAATCCGCGAAGGAGGCCGGGATGATCTCACGTGCCATGGAGCCGATCCTGCGACGCGCGGTGCGAAACTACCCCATCGTCACGTTGACGGGGCCGCGTCAATCCGGGAAGACGACGCTCGTGAAAGCGGCTCTCCCGGACCATGCCTACGCCAGTCTCGAGGATCCGGATCAGCGAGAGTTCGCAACGACGGATCCGCGGGGATTCCTCGCCCAGTTCCGCGGACGGGTCATCCTCGATGAAGCCCAGCGCACACCCGACCTCTTCTCCTATATCCAGACGGCATCGGACCGCGAGGGGACGAAGGGGCAGTACGTGCTGACTGGCTCCCAAAGCTTTCTTCTGATGCGGAAGATCAGTCAGTCGTTGGCCGGCCGCGCCGCGATCCTGCACCTCCTCCCGTTCTCCTGGGCCGAGCTTCAAGGTCGACGGCCGCTTGCCCCAACTAGCCTCGGACGGAAGACGCCATCTCGGCCCGAGCCGTCGCAGGCGAATCTGATGAACGTCCTCTTCACGGGATTCTACCCCCGGATTCACGACGCGCAACTGCCTCCACAGGACTGGTTGGCCAACTACTATCGGACCTACGTCGAGCGCGACGTTCGCGAGCTGCTGAACGTGGGTGATCTCGAAGCCTTCGGCCGCTTCATCGGACTATGCGCGGGAAGAAACGGGCAGCTTCTCAACCTGTCCTCGCTGGCGAACGATTGCGGAATCTCCCAGCCGACGGCGCGGCGGTGGATCTCGGTCCTGGAGGCGAGTTTCCTCGTCCTTCTTCTCCGTCCGCACCACCGCAACTTCAACAAGCGCCTGGTCAAGAGCCCGAAGCTCTACTTCCTCGACACGGGACTGCTCGCCTATCTCCTTCGTATCCGCTCCCCCGACGAACTGCGAACTCATTCCTCGCGCGGAAGCATCTTCGAGAGCTTCGTCGTCTCCGAGCTGATGAAGAACGCGGTCAACCGGGGCGAGGAGCCCGAGCTTCGCTTCTGGCGCGATTCGGCAGGACACGAGGTCGACCTGCTCCTTGATCGTGGCACGGAACTCGTGCCGATCGAGATCAAGTCGGGAGCGACGCTGGTGAGCGACTTCTTCTCTGGATTGCGCTACTGGCTCGACCTGGCCGGAACGCCAGACGCCCCAGCTGCTCTTGTCTACGGTGGCGATCGATCCGTCCGACGCTCGGGCATCGTCGCCTACTCCTGGGCCGACATGTAGCCCGATTGCCAGCCTATCCTTTCTCCGCCAGCACCTTCTTGACGTGCGGGATCAGGCCGCCGTCTTCGAGAATCGCAAGAACCTCCGGCGTGAGAGCGGGGAAGCGATACTCGGCGCTGTCGTGACGCACGATCCCGGCGGCGAAGTCGATGCCGATCTCGTCGCCCGTCTAGGAGATCCGCATGTACAGCGGAGACGCCCGCTCATCCGTTCGCCTAGCTTCCGCGACGTGATGATCGCCTGGCTACGCCCCTAGCCTTCACCCTCACGCCGTGCAATCAACTCATGCAGCACCTCGATCCCTTTCTCGAGGATCTCGTCACGCCCTTCGCGGATTCCCTGAAGCGTAGGATGAACCACAACATCCGGGATGATGCCGATGCCTTGGAATGGGCGCCCGTCGACGTGTCTCACTTCCATTCCGCTGAACAACGCGCTCACGCCGAACGGGAGGCTCACTTCGGTCACATTCCCGTTGGTTCCAGATGTAGTCTCGCCGACCACAACCACCCTGCCCGAATCCTGCATGAGCATGGACAGGGTCTCGGCGGCACTGGTCGCTACAACATTCGTGAGAAGGACAATTGGTCCATCAAATACAGCCTCGGTTTCCACAGGCTGCTGTGGCCAGCTTGTCTGCGACTCCAATACCCTAGGATCAGGAGTCGCGTGAATGGGAATCCGCCCCTGCAGATAGGACGTTGGTTTAGAGAAGACTAGATCTGCCATCGCAGTGATCATTCCAGCACGCGGATAGCCGCGCATGTCGATGAGAATACCGGCGGATTCCCAGAGATCAGACACTATGACTGTATAGGCGTCAATCTCGATCCTCCCAAGGTCGACGTACGCGATCCCTTGATCAAACCACCACGGGTCGATTAATTCCGCGTTCCCCGAGTATGGGCAATCTCTGCAAATCCGCACGAGCTGTTGTTCACTCAGTTCGTTGCGGATCAGCAAATCGATGTCATCTTCCCCAATTTCCGCAAGCAACCACTGATGGGAACAATAGTCTCGATGTGCTTGAGTGGCGCCGGGAGTCGTCTCCAGGCGAACACGAAGGACTTCCTCTACGGGAACACCATTGACCTCAAGAATCACCTGTCCCGGAGGCAACATCTCAACACTCCCCACGCCTGTCAGAACAGGCATCTGATTGACCACCACCGTCTCTCCTTCGATTGTCTGAATGTCCAAAGGCGGAATAGGATAAACATGCCACGGGCGTCCCAACATGAAGGCGTGTCCGTCTTGCGTGTGGACAAGAAGACGCTGCAATTCCTTCGCATAGTCTGCCTCAGTCTGGGCCTCTTCGATTGCGGGTATGAATTCCTCCAGCAGGGTTGTCCAGTCGCCGTCAATCCGATCCGGATAGGCATAGAAGTACTTGACTGCATTCCACAGTTTGAACAGACCAAGCAATCTCCCCTCCCGCGTCGTCTCCGTCGTTTCCGAAAGCCTCTGATCGATGAGCAGTGCTCCAAGTCCAGGCGGATCGACACGTACAGCCTCATCCCGGTCGTCCCAAGCACGGAGCGCGGCCAGTGCTGTCGACAGCCCGGCATCCGAACCGGACTCGAACCTCGGGCTCGAGTCGATGGGCACAATGCTCAGCGGATCCGTCTCGCTGGGAATACTCAGCCTCAGTACCAGCTTGAGCCCACCAGGGAGAGGGTGCAAATAGGTCTCAGCCATCGGCGTTGTTCCGATCGAACCCAGGATCATCGCCACGCCTGTCTCCTGAAGCGGCGCTACATAGGGCATGACCATGGGATAGCTCCTTGAGTCAACCAAGAACACAAGCGGTATCCTGTTGCTGAGTGATTCTCCCATCATCTCCCCATCTCGCACTCGCCATCCCGAGGAGTAGACACTCGGAGTGTATCGTCCTCCGTCAGGAGCAAGTCCGCGATGCTCGCGTTGCATTAGGCTCACGGCTCTTGTTCCATCAACTTTGGTGAACCGTCCGAACATCTCAGGAAGGGTCATCGATGCCACCGATGGAGAGCCAAAGACGTGCCCGTCCGATCGAAAATCGATGACGATGCCTTTGGTTGTGAAGACCCCGCGAATGCCCGCGTAGTAGTCGCTCAGATCAACGCCCGTGACGTACCCGCCTGCACTGCCAACTAGTGCCCACAGTGATGGGATACGTACCCACAGGACATCATCGTCAATCATGGAGGATTCGACCGTTGTCTTGGGCGCAATCGACACTGCAGGTGTTGGAGTCCTCATTTCCAGCTCAACGATTCCGCCAATGCCATCCGCCAGCTGTAGCCGAATCACGGCTTCAGGGAGGCGACTTAGGAGCCGGTCATAGACCCATTGCCGCCGCAGGTCCAGTGTCTCACCCGATGCATAGGGCAGCCATTCGTTCAGGTACTCATCAACAGAGATCCCGTCAACCTCTGAGACTTTAAGCCCGAGGATTGATGCACCCAAAGGATCTACTTCGGCTCCAACTGCCCACACAACGGTCTTGCCATTGACGTACTTCAGGTCAATCGGGAGCCTCAGGTAGTCCTCTTCTTTGGGGAGCAGAATCTGCGTGCACAAATCGCCAAGCCTTGACACGAGCTTCTGTAGTGCCATGCCGAATTCCACGCCGGTCTCGGCCGCTTCGACTTCAGGGATTGCCCGGATCAATTCCGAGTCCCACGCCTCTTGCTTCTGGAGATCGGCGAGCGCCGGGTGGAAGTAATAGACCATCCCCCACACCTCGGCGAGTCCACGAAGCCGCTCGGTTCGTGAGGGGAAGTCACTCGACTCGACGTCCGTTGGAGTGAGCCCGAGCATTGACACCGCGAAGACGCCACACAAGAGCAATAGGATTGGCACAGAAACCCTGAGTTTTCGCCCCTTCATCACACCCTCCTTGCCTGACTTCTAGGGTATCTGAGACTAACGTGTGGGAAGCCTCGCCGGCAAGGGCGAGGCGAAACGAACGACCCCGGTGTGGGCCGGGCCCGGACGAGCTGCCGATTGTCCAGCTACTTGACCTATGTACCCTGCAACGCTTTCTTGACGTGCGGGATCAGGCCGCCGTCCTCGAGGATGGCGAGGACTTCTGGAGGGAGGGCCGGGAAGCGGTACTCGGCGGCATCGTGAAGCACGACGCCGTGCTCGAAGTCGATCGCGACCTCATCGCCCATCTCGATCGTCTCGGTCCCTTGCGCCAGCTCGATCACCGGCAGGCCGTTGTTGATCGCGTTGCGGAAGAAGATGCGGGAGAACGACGGGGCAATCACCGCGGCGACGCCGGCCGCCTTGAGGCAGGTCGCCGCCTGTTCGCGCGACGAGCCGCAGCCGAAGTTCTTTCCCGCTA
>CBFCYU010000077.1:0-7793 GCA_965602415.1 uncultured bacterium
ACGAGGCGGTCCTCCGCAACGAGGGTTGTGCCGATCTGGAGGACGGGCCGGAGCACGAGTTTACCGACCTGCTCCCGGCCGGCGTCACACCGACGACGTACGTCACGGCGACGTCCGGAACGGCCACGTTCGAAGGGGATGAGGTTGTCTGGGATGGAGGCAGTCCGGCCGGTGGGGCGGTGACGATCAAGTATCGGGTCACCGTCGATGCGGGGGTCGAGATCGGCACCGAGATCTGCAACCAGGGGCACGCGCATTGGGACAGCGACGGGAACGGGACGTACGACGGGAGTGAGCCGAGCGACGATCCGGACACACCGGCGGAGGACGATCCGACGTGCTTCACGGTCGAGGAAGAGCCCGACGGCCCCGCTCCGATGTCCGGGACGATCGACGCTCCGACGCTGTCGGAGTGGGGGATGATCGTCCTGGCGTGTCTGTTCGCGATCGCGTTCTGCTGGCGGTTGATTCGGCGGCGCGCGATCACTGCCTAGGGAGAAATGGACATGGGAACCATGACCGATGGCTTGAGGAGACCGCAGAAGAGACGCCTGGAGAGTCTGCGCCACCGTCGGGTTTGGCTGTCCGTGTTGGCCGCCGCGTGCATGGCGGCGCTCTTGATCTGGATCGCGGGGAACGAGACGGTGATGGGCGGCGTGCAGCGCGTGCTTGCGCGAATCACCAGCGGGGTCCTCAACGGATTCGGGCATCGAACGGTCGTGGCGGGGAGCACCGTCTCCTCGGAGATCTTCGGGATCACCGTCGTCACCGCGTGCACCGGCTTGTTCACGACGGGGCTGTTCCTGATCGCGGTGATCGCCTACCCGACTGGCTGGCGGTCGAAGTTGATCGGCGCCGGCCTCGGCGTCGGAGGGCTCTTCCTGCTGAACGTCTTTCGCCTCGTCAGCCTGTACTACATCGGTGTGCATCTGCCCGGATTCCTCGATCCAGCGCACCAGTTGATCTGGCAATCGGTGTTGATCGTTTTCGCTGTCGCGCTGTGGCTTCTGTGGGCGGGGAGGTGGGCGCATGCGCCGAAGAGGGCCTAGCGTGACGCCGGCCGCACCCGGCCTGGCAAGGCTGATCCTCCGTTTCGTCGTGATCTTCCTCATTGCGGCGGCCGTTCTGGCCGGGCTTTGGTCGTTCGTCGCGTCCGGATATGCGGCCGCGGTGAGCGGTCTGGCGCGTCCGCTGTTCCGGTTGGTCGAGGCTCCGAACGTGTCGGTTGTCGGGGCGCGGGCCGCCGAGATCTGGATCTATCGAATCGTCGGACCGGGGGAGGTCGCTCCGTTCACCTGGTTCGATCGGTACACGTTCTTCGCCGTCATCCCGCTGCTGGCGTTGCTCGTTGCGACGCCGGGGCTCGGATGGTTGCGAAGGCTCGCACGGTTGGGGGTTGGGATCGGAGCGTTGTTGCTGATCCACGTCGGGTACTTGGTCGCGTCGGTCGAGCTGTCCTACGCGGCACTCGGGCTGACTCCGGTCGGCCCGTTCTTCGCACGGACGCTCGATCTTTGGCAGGTCGGCGTGCGCGTCCTGTGGGAGGCGGCGCCGGTGGCGATCTGGGTTCTGCTGACGCTCGGAGCGTGGCGGCGGGCCCTGTTAAGGGACCGAGGCGAGAGGCGTCGCGAGAGCCTCTCCACTGAAGCGATAGGACTGAGCGGCTAGGGAATCATCATGGGTACAAGAGAAGGACGGGAATCGTGAAAGCCAGATGGACTGTCGTCGCAGGCCTCATTCTCATGTTTGTCGCAGCTTCGTTCGTCGCAGCTTGGGCGTCGGACGCGCAGATGTATTTCTCTACCGACAAGAGCGGCGAGAACCGCGTCACGAAGGTCAGAGAGGGAGACGAGATCTGGATTGTCGTCGTCGATCCGGACGAGGACATCGACTGCGACGTACGGGACAAGTTCTGGACCGACATCAAAGTGATGGACACCAAGACCGGTGCGCACATCGTGTGGGAGAGCTACATCGACGCCAACGGGGTCGATGTCGTGGAGCCTCTCGACGGTGCCGGAGATTTGGTCTTCCGCAGGGACCCGGATTACGTCCCGCACAAGGGGCACTGGCCAGGACCGTCGGCCGGTTGGCTCGGCGCCGACTTCCTCGAGGAGACGAACAGCAGCACGGGTGTCTTCGTCAGCAAGAGGCCGTTCCAGATCGGAACGCGCGTCGACTACGGGGACGAAGGTCGACTCCACTCGCACATCGTCGGGCCGTACGCCACGCAGGCCGGCGGTTCGGTGGACCCGACCGACTTCGAGTGGGGCGGATACCTGTACGCTGACGGCGACGGCGACACGCACGGCGACGATCGGATCTGGGTCGACCAATCACAGAACTTCATCGTTGCGACCAACGCTGGAACCCAGGTCCCTGACATCGACAATCCCCGCGGCGACGGCAACGGCGACGCATGGCTCCCGCCCGGGAATGTTGCCCTGCCTGCCGGAGAGGATTACATCCTCGGGCGTTTCGAGAACATGGACACGCTCATCGGCCTCTACGTCGATCAGAATGACCCGAGCGACACCGCGCTCGGACTCGGGAAGATCGCGGATGACAAGTCGACGATCGAATGGGGGCGCGAGGTCTACCGCGACGCCAACGAAGCGGCGCTGGTGACGGTCGTCGACCTGGACGAGAACCTTCACAGCGGCGCGGTGGAGACCGTCCCGATCTTCATCCTCGTCAACCCGGGGTCGTGGAATCCCCTAACGGACACGAGTGCGACCACATTCTGTGCCCTGAAACGGTACGGTGGGGTGATCGATCTTGCGGGAACCGTGCCGGATCCTGCAAGGCCGATCGTCTGGTACAACATGTACGACAGCGGCCTGACAGTCGCTGACGTCAACCTGGCCGGCGACGGGAGCAACCAGCCGAACGTCGACGGGACCTACTACGTCGAGTACCCGACGGAGGATGACGACAACGTCACGGTGTTCGATACGGCGAGCGTCTCGGGGGTCACGCGGGTGATGTTCTACGCCGAGGAGACCGGCGCCGACACGGGCGTCTTCCAGTTCTGGATCAACGACATTCTGCGAGATCTCGGATTCAACTCGATGAACGAACGGGACGTGCTCGTCGCCTACTACGTCGACCCGAACGATCAGGACGACTTCAGCCTGGCGCCGGCGTACATCGGCGAGAAGAACCACAGCCGGCTCCGGTTTACCGACTCCGGCCGAAACGACGAATCGGTGTTCTGGATCGGTCGCGACCCCGTCTATGTCGAGCTCACCGACGCCAACGCCAACACCGACTCATGCTGTCCGGAGAAGGTGGTCGTCCACGTCTGTGATCCGCACGAGGTCGACGACTCCGAGTGGCTCGTCCTCGACGAGCTGTCGAGCAACTCGCCTGTTTTTTTCACCCACATAGGCATGCGGCTGATCTCGGTTTGGGATGCTATGGGGATCGGCGATCCGGACGTCCTTGGCGGCTACTCGCTCCGATTGGACAACTGGGAACTCGAGGCGTTCAACGAGGACTCAATCTACGCTCGGTACAACGACGTTGTGTACGCCGAAGCGGCGATCCCTCTGCTCGGAGATGTCGACACGGCGACGGCGTTCCCACCGATGATTCGGGAGGTCCGCGTCGCCAACGACGTGTCGTTCTCGCTCTTCGAGGTGGGGGACACGCAGGTCTACGACGGCGATCAGATGGCGATGTACTTCCTCGATCGGCAGGGGAACCGAGTCGCTGGTTACCTCAACAGCGACTGCGTGTTCATCGAGGTGATCGATCCCGATCAGGACGAGGATCAGCAGCGCCGCGAGCGCATCGATGGGTACTGGGACGGCCGGCAGAACGTTCCGTTCGGCCCGCAGCATCGACCGTGGAACCGGCTCGTGTGCGGGTATCGCAACGACGATACCCACATCGTCAACGACCTTCTTGGGGACACGAACATCTTCGCGCCGTTCGACGCGGGGGCGGTCGACGATGACCCGGCCGATCCGGACAACAGCTGGGCGAAGCTCTACGTCCTCAACCCGCGCAACGGGCGGTGGGCGGTCGTCGACCTGCTGGAGACGGGAATCGACACCGGCGACTTCGTCAGCGTTACGTGCATCGACTTGGTCGACCGGCACGAGTGCGCCCCGTCCCTCGGCGTCCTGCCTGGGGACACGATCCTCGGCGTCTACCACGATCCGTCGAACCACTCGGACGTCGCTTGGATCTCGATCAAGGTCGGTGTTGGCGGCGCCCTGCCAACCGGCTCGACGATGTCGTTCGTCGATGCCGAAGGCGATGTGGTCGCAGCCTACGTCGAAGGGGATCCGATCTACGTTAAGGTCGCCGATCCGTCGATCGCCGACGCGGGAACGCTCGCCAACGCGGTGACGATCGACGGGGCTACCTACGATCTGATCCCGCTTCCGGGTGCGGTCCCGGGGACGTTCATCACCGGCGCGCTGGAGCTCGGACTCACTGCCGGTGAGACGGTGACGGCGATCTACGTCGATCCCAGCGATCCGAACGACACGTGTACGGCGACCGTGCCGATCGTTGCGACGGAGTTCCTCGTCGAACGGTTCTACGCGGCGCCGTCGCCGTTCGTCGACGAGGCCCGGTTCGGATTCGTCGGGACGGGGATAGCGGAGGCGTTTGCGGTGACGGTCTACGATCTTGCCGGGCGTCTCGTCTGGCACGCGGAGGAGGAGCACGTTCTCTCGGTCGGGTGGGACGGACGGAACGAGGACGGGGAACAGCTCGCAAACGGCGCTTACATCTACATCGTTGTCGCGAGCAGTTCGGAGTCCACGTTCACTGACAAAGGGAAGGTGTTCATCCAGAGGTAGGAAGGCAAGCCATCGCGCCGTCCGGAGGTGAGCGCCGGGCGGCGCGTTGTTGTTCAGGCCGTGTCAGGTCGTCTAGTATTCGGTGAGGAAGGGGGAGTGGAGCGATGTCGAGCGAAGAGCCTCTTGCGATCCAGTTCAGCGACCTGCGTGAATTCACCGCGATCACCGCGGAGCGCGGCGACGAGGAGGCATTCCGCCTTGTCCAAGCGTTCGTCGAACTCGTCGAGAGCCGGGTGTCCAGCCACGGCGGACGTGTTCTCAAGACCTACGGCGACGGGGTGATGACGTCGTTTGAAGACGCCGCGCAGGCGGTCGAGTGCTCGATCGAGATGCAGGATGCCCTGTGCGCGGAGTACTGCCACGGGGAAGAGACGGCGCTCTCTGCGGGGATCGGACTGACGTGGGGGACGGCGATCCGGACCGATGACGACCTGTTCGGCAGCTCGGTCAACCTCGCCAAGCGGATCGCCGATGTCGCCAAGGGGGGGCAGATCGTCGTGTCGTCCTTCGTCGCTCGGCACTCGGCTTTGGCGGCGACCGGGCACAGCTTTCGCGATTTGGGGGAGCGGCCGCTGAAGGGACTCGGCGAGCACCACCTGTACGAGCTCGTCTGGCGGAACGAGCTCGCCAAGCTGGAGACGGTCCGCGACGACATCGACTTTGTTCTCACGGACGACAACAAGCTGGTCATCGAGTTCGCCAAGGAGGTCCGTGACCGGCTCCGCGAGGCACAGGAGAAGCTGGCGATGTACGGAGAGGGGCAAGAGGGGCTCGAGGGGAGAATCAAACGGGCAATCGGGAAGCGAGTCGCCCAAAGACTCCCCAACGTCCTGGAGTGGGCCGGCGCTCGGGCCGGGATGGGGATGGAGCACGAACTGAAGGACGTCGAAGTCAAGCTTCACGGGGGCAAGCTGACACTGTTTGTCAAGGGGCGGAAGAGCGTATCCCTCGGCGATAAGGACGTCGATCTCTCGGCGGCCGAGCAGTTCGCCGACCAGCTGGAAGCGCTGAAGCGGGGCGCGCGCACGAACGAATGAATCTCCTCGGACGGGCTAGCTCGTGTCGACGCCGAATTCGGCGAGGAGTTCCTCAACGACCGCCTGGCCCTTGTCTCTGGCGTAGAACGCGCGGATCTTCTTGTGGACCTCCGACTTCTCGATCCTCCCTGCGGCGATCTCCTCGCGATGCTCGTCGAAGATCGCCTGCGCGGGCCCCGGGCGCGGTCCCCAATGGAAGATCTCTTCGAAGCTCTCGTCGAGGACAACGGCGATCGGGATCGCCCTCCCACCGTTCGTGAGGTAGCGGTCGATCAACTCGAGCCGCTCGTCTCTCCGAACGACGCGCAGTTCGATTCCGGCGCGCCGACAGAGCTCGGCGATCACCGGGAAGACGGCGAGCGAGTCTCCGCACCACGGCTCAGTGATGACGAGGACATTGAACGGTCCAGCCGAGCGGAGCCGCTCCACGGTCCCGGCGCCGATCTCGACTCGACGCTCGTAGAGTGCGTGGAGGTCGCGCTGCTTATCGTCGAGGAGTTCGGTGTACTGCTCGGGCGTGAGGCCGTTCTTGAAGAACTCGCGTAGCTGCATGGGGTCTCCTTCGATCAGATTCGACGTCGTCCCCAGCGCCACAGCTCCCGCAGCGACGCCGACTTCCCGGTCATGAGCATCCCCACCTCGAAGATCCTCGTAGCGAACCGCATCATCAGGAACGTGCCCAGTGCGAGCGAGACGAGGCTGACCGCGATCTCCCACGCAGGGACGAACCGGGTCCCCTCCGACACCAGCGGCGTCGCTCCGATCCGCAGGAGCATCACGCCGGGGACGAACGGCGGAAAGAAACCGGCGATCCGAACCCAGAATGCGTCGGGCTTCTGGACGATCAGCGCGGAGAACATCATCGGGAGGTAAGGGATGACGCCGGCGAATCCGACGGCGCCGCCGGAGTGGATGTCCTTGATCGCCGCCCCGACGGTCCCGAAGATCGATGCGATGAACAGGTATCCGAGGATGAAGTAGAGCGGATACGAGATCCAATGAACCAACGTGAGCGAAGCGAGCGAGACGGGGAAGAACTGACTGGCGGCAACGTAGGCCGTTACGGCCCAGGCGGTCACCTGAATCAGCCCGGCCAGGCCGAGCCCGACGAGCTTCCCGCACATCAGTTCCCAGGCGGAGACGCTCGACATCATCATCTCGACCACCCGGCTCTGCTTCTCCTTCATCACCCCGTACAGCGTCATCACCCCGGACATGAACGCGCCGAGGAACAGGATGAACGCGAGGAACATGCCGATGATCACCGGCGGGGGAGGATCCGCAGGGGGCTTGAGGTCGCTGCCCATCGCGCGGGTCGCGGCGAAGATGGCGATCCCGACGAACGCGGGGATGAGGACAGTCATGATGAGAAACTGCTTGCTGCGAATGTTCTGAGAGAACTCCCAGCGGATGACCTTCCCGAGCTTCACGACGTCCCCCCTTCGACCGTCCGGACGAAGATGTCATGAAGCGGCGGTCGGTCGACGCTGAGCGCCTGGATCTCGAGCGAATCAGGGAGGCTCCGCACGAACGTGTCCGGACTGACGTTCCGTTCGAGCGTGAGCGTGGCGCGCCCCTCCTCGAGCCGAAGATCCGTCGCGCCAGGTAGGTCGCCCAGCACCGAGCCGTCGCCGACGAATCGCATCTTCACGGCGTGCTCGCCGTGGGATTCCTTGATCTCGTCGAGGTCCCCGTAGAGAACCCGTCGCCCGTTGTGAATCAAGAAAATGCGGTCGCACAGCTCCTCGACGAGGTTCATTCGATGCGACGAGAGCAGGACGGCCGCGCCGTCCTCCTTCAGGCCGGCGATGATCTCGTTAAGCAGGTTCTGGTTGACCGGATCGAGCCCGGAGAACGGCTCGTCGAGGACGACGAGGTCGGGTTGGTGAAGAATGGAGGCGGTGAATTGGACCTTCTGCTGCATCCCCTTCGACAGCTT
>CBFCYU010000078.1:0-7639 GCA_965602415.1 uncultured bacterium
TCGTCCACGTCGGACGTCGCCCCGATCTGCGCGATCTTGGCGTCCATCTCCGCCGTGCCGAAGCCCTGAACGCCCATGAAGTTGCCCTGGGACTGATAGTAGGGCTGGATGAAGTTGTACGGATGGATGTAGTCCGCACCCCATCCGCTGCGGTAGACCATCATCTGGTTCGACTGATAGGCGGGCAGGTGGCTCGCCCATTCGAGACCGATGACGTCGAGATCGAACTTCGGGTTGAGCGCTTCGATGTTCGCCTCGAGAATCTCCATCGAGACCCGCCGCATGTCGTTTCCGATGTTGTACTCAAGCGTCAGCTTGAAACCGATGTCCCACAGCTGGCCGTCGTAGGCGGCACGGAAGTGCTCCTCCGCCTTCTCCAGGTCGAGGCCGTACATGTAGGTCTGATAGACGGCGTCGCCGAAGACGATCGGGAGCTGGCTGTAGGACGCCACCGCTTCACCGAGATAGATCTGCTCGGCGTACATCTCCGCGTCGAAGCAGTAGTGGAACGCCTTCCGGACGTCGATGTCGTTCATGAAGTCCGGCGGCACGCCTTCTCCGTCGAGCTGCCCGCTGTGAATGAACTGGCTCTCCGGGTTGACGTCGTTGATCAGCATGACACCGCTGTTCCCGGCGCCGGCATAGCCGTAGACCGTTCGCAGACCTTCGGTGCCGATCAGCTGCTCCATGTACTGGCGCGGGACGTAGTTGACGTCCAGATCGCCCGCTTCGAACATCGTCCGGCGGGTGCTCCACTCGGAGATGTTGAAGGTGATCATGTAGTCGACGTGGTCGCCTTCCCAGCCTCTCCAGTAGCCGTCGTACTTCTCGAGGATGACTTGCTCGACCGGAAGCCACAGGGCGAGCTGGTAGGGTCCTGTACCGTTGGGCATGTCGTAAAGCGGGGATGCCGCTCCCTCGGGTCCCATCTTCCAGTCGACCCCGAGCTCGATGTCGTAGTCCTGCGGCCACGCGCCGTTGGTGATGCTGTACGCCTTATCGACGATGTAACCCCAGTACGTGCGGTCGTTCATGATGCTGGAATAGAACAGACCGAACGGGCCGTACAGCTTGAACGTGACGTTGTTCCCGTTAACCGTGACGGCTTCTTGGATCTTCAGCTTCGCGCCATCTTGACCGAACGCGTCGACCACGTCGGCGAGCGAGTTGAAGTTGAGGCCGAAGAAGACGTTGTACGCCATCCACTGAGGGCCGCCGGCCGGATCTACGACCAAACAACGCTCGAACGTGTACTCGACGTCCCCAGGATCGAGAAGGTTCCCATTCTGGAAGTAGACGCCCCCGCGGATCGGGAACGTGACGAGCGTGAACGAACCATCTGCATCTTCACCATCGACGACCAGGCCGTTCGCGTAGCTTGGTACGGCGGTCGCCAGCCACGGTACGTACTCCGTGATACTCGATGGGGCGTAGGCGATCAGGCCTTCGTAGATCTGGAGGAGCTGCTGACCGCTTGACGTGTCATAGGCGTTCACCGGGTCAAGCGTGACTGCCTCCGAGATTGCACCGATGCGCAGCGTCTCAGGGTAAGGAACCTGGGCGACTGCGGACAATCCTACTCCGATCAACAGAACTGTGAGGACAAGCAGCGACTTACGCACTAGTTCACCTCCGACTCAGATCAGGCCATCAATTTCCGGCAGAGATGGGATTGGATACTCGTTGGCCCCGGGCTGTCTTCCAGCCGATCGGGGTCGGACCTTCTCCCAGCTCCACATCCAACCTATCCGCTACAGCGTGCCCTAGTGGAGAGCGGAAAGATCTTACTACCATGCTTGCAGGCGAGCAAGCGGAATCCTGAACCTTCACAAGTCCCTCACAAACCAGAGTGATGCGACGAGCCTGTGACGAGCAAGCGCATCCCGGATGCGCCAACCTGCCACGCACAATCGAAGAAGAGACGGACTTGCGAGGAAGCTTTGCGCAGTGGATGCTTTGCGATACTCTCCCGGCGGTCTCCGGCGGGACCAGCCGCTGGGGAGGCCGGCAGAAGGAGGGCGAACGGATGAACACGTCCAATCTGGTGTCGCTAGGAGCGATTCCCGCCGAGGACCTCTGGGAGATTCTCGAAGCTGCAAGAAACCTCAAACTTGAGTCCCGTGCGGGCATCCGGCACGACATGCTCGCCGGCAAGACGCTGGCGATGATCTTCCAGAAGCCGTCGCTCCGAACGCGGGTGTCGTTCGAGACGGGGATGTGGCAGCTCGGAGGGCACGCCATCTATCTCGGACCGAACGACATCAAGCTCGGTCAGCGGGAGACGACCGAGGACATCGCGCTGAATCTCTCCCGTTACGTCGATGGGATCATGGCGCGCGTGTTCGAGCATCGAACGATCGCTGAGCTGGCCGAGCACGCGACTGTCCCGGTGATCAACGGACTGTGCGACACGTACCATCCGTGTCAGGGGCTGGCCGATTTGCTCACCATCTGGGAGAAGAAGCGGGGGTTTGAGGATCTGACGCTGGCGTTCATTGGCGACGGGAACAACGTCGCCCACTCCCTGATCAACGGATGCGCCAAGGTCGGCATATCGTTTCGGATTGCCTGTCCCGAGGGATTCGAACCGAACGCGGAGATCGTCACTGCTGCGCGCAATCTCGGCGCCAGCGTCGAGATCCATCACGATCCGCGCGAGGCGGCGGTGGGGGCGGACGTCCTCTACACCGACGTCTGGGTCAGCATGGGGCAGGAGAACGAGGCGACGCCGAAGCAGAGCGCGTTCGATGGGTTCACGATCGATGAAGCCCTGCTGGCCGAGGCGAAGAAGGATTCGATCATTCTGCACTGCCTCCCGGCGCACTACGACGAGGAGATCACTTACGCGGCGTCGCGCAGTACCGGGAGCGCGATCTTCGATCAGGCGGAGAACCGCCTCCATGCGCAGAAAGCGGTCATGGCTCTGCTCATGGCGTGAGGAGGCACGATGGACATTCGAATCGGCTCGGAGACGAAGGGGGACTGCACCGTCGAGGTCCTTTCTGAGGATGGCGGGGGGATCGAGGTCGGCACGAAAAACGCTGAGCTGCTCGGCGACGGCATTCGTGCGGTCGCCCAGGAGACGCTGTCGAGCCTCGCGACTGACGATGTCGCGATCCGCGTGGCCGACTACGGTGCGCTCGATTACGTGATCGAGGCGCGGATCGAGGCGGCGGTCCGGGCGGCCGAGCCGGACGGAGTCCAGCTCCTGGCGCCGGCCGTCGACCGAGGAGCGTCCGAGCGTGATCGGCCGCGGCGGAGCCGCCTGTACGCTCCGGGGAACCAGCCGCGTCTGCTCGTCGGAATCGAGAATCACGGGGCCGACTGCGTCCTCCTCGATCTGGAGGACTCGGTCCCGCCCTCCGAGAAGCCGGCGGCGCGGGTCCTCGTCAAACACCTTCTCGGCGCCGTGGCGTTCCCCGCGGAGGTCTGGGTGCGGATCAACCCGCTCGATGCCGGTGGGCGGGAGGACGTCGAGGAAGTCCTGATCGGTTGTCCGCACGGGATCTGCCTTCCGAAGGCGGAATCCGGGGGCGACGTCACCCGATTGGCGGATGAGCTGGCCCGCTGCGAGAAGAAACTTGACCTTCCGGACGGCTCCACGTGGATCATGCCGATCCTCGAGACGGCGAAGGGCGTCCTGCACAGCGAGGAGATCGCCGCCGCCTCCGACCGCGTCGTGATGCTCGCGTTTGGGGCCGAGGACTACACCCGTGACGTCGGCGCTCGACGGACCGCGGAAGCGCTCCTGTTCGCCCGTGCGCGGATCGTCGCGGGAGCGGCGGCCGCCGGGGTTCAGGCATCGGACACGGTCTACGCCAACGTGGACGACGAGGTCGGACTGATCGAGGAGGCCGAGCGTGCCCGCGACCTCGGGTTCGACGGGAAGGGCGCGATCAACCCCCGCCAGATCGACCCAATCCACCGAGCGTTCTCGCCGACGGATGCCGAAATCGAGCGAGCGAAGGCGATCGTCGAAGCGGCCCGCGAGGCCGAGGGGAAGGGGTTGGGCGCCGTCGCGCTGGATGGACGAATGGTCGATCGGCCGGTCCTCGACCGAGCGACTCGTCTGATCAAGTACGCCAACAGACTGATGACTGGAGGAGGGCGCGATGCCTAACGCCGCTGGCCGAGAGATTCCCGAGCGGATCGGGAGCCGTGCCGTGAGGCCTTTCGAGGGCGCGTTTGCCACGTCGCAAACCGGAGCGAAGGCACAACGTCCGCAGAAGTTCGCCCCGAAGCACGAGGACAAGGTCCTGCCGACGATCGAGGCGGCGATCGAAGCATGCGGCCTTTCCGACGGGATGACGATCTCGTTTCATCACTCGTTCCGTGACGGGGACCGCGTCATCAACCGGGTCCTCGATGCTTGCGCGAAGATGGGGATCAAGGGATTGAGAGTCTTCCCGACCGCGCTTTTCCCGGTCCACGAGCCGCTGATCGAGCACATCCGATCGGGGGTCGTGAGCCGGATCGAGGGGTCGATGAACGGGCCGGTCGGCGCGTTCATCAGCGGTGGTGGACAGCTGGCGGAACCGGCGATCCTCCGCTCGCACGGCGGTCGCTGGCGGGCGATCGAGGCCGGAGACATCGAGATCGACGCGGCATTCATCGCGGCACCGCAGGCCGATTCGTATGGAAACGCGACCGGGATTCGCGGGAAGACGCCGTGCGGTCCGATTAGCTTCTCGACTGTTGATGCGCAGTACGCCCGCAACACGGTGGTGATCACCAACGACCTCCGGCCGTATCCCGTCCATCCGATGGAGATCCAGCAGGGCTGGACCGACTGGGTCGTCGAGGTCGACGAGATTGGGGATCCAAACAGCATCGTCTCGGGAACACTGCAGTTGACGAGATCGCCGACCAACCTACGGATCGCCCGGCTGACGGCCGAGGCGGTGGTCACGTCCGGAGTATTTGTTGACGGGTTCGGCTTCCAGGGCGGCGCTGGCGGGATCTCGCTTGCCGTGACGAAGTACCTCGGCGATATGATGGAAGAAGCGGGGATCACGGCAGGCTTCGCGATCGGCGGCGGGACGAAGCTTCTCGTCGACCTCCTCCATCGGGGGCTCGTTCGAACAATTCTCGAAGGGCAAGCGTTCGATCTCGACGCGATCGCCTCACTCCGTGAGGACGATGACCACGTGATGATCGATCCGGGGCTCTACGCCAACTACGACTCGCGCGGCTGCGCGACCTACCGGCTTGACGCGGCGTTTCTCGGGGCGACCGAGGTCGACCTCGACTTCAACGTCAACGTCAACACCCATTCCGACGGCCGGCTGTTGCATGGGATCGGCGGGCATCAGGACGTCGCCGCAGGCGCGGGGATGACGCTGATCACCGTCCCGGCGCTTCGCGGCCGGCTGCCGATGATCCTCGATCGCGTGACGACGGTGACGACGCCGGGCGAGGTGATCGACGTGGTGGTCACCGAGCGGGGGCTGGCGGTCAACCCGCGACGGGAGGACCTGAAGGATCGGTTCATCTCCGCGGGGCTGCCTGTGCGGACGTTGGAGGAGATCAAGGCGGAGGTCGAACGGCTCGTCCGGCCGGTGCGGAAGCCCGTGTTCGGCGAGGAGATCATCGCCGCGATCGAATGGAGAGACGGCACCGTCATCGACATCGTACGAAAGGTGGAGGGATGGACGTGAAAGAGAGACTGATTGCGATCCTGCCGGAGATTGAGTGGATCGAAGACGCCGACCTGCGCGAGAAAGTCATCGCGACGTGGATCGACGGGCTGGAGCGGGGCGGGTGGCAACCCGAGGACGTGGACCGGATGCCGTTCACGCTGGCCAAGAAGGTGAGGTCCAGCTTCGCCAAGCACGTGCGGAGCGTCACGCGGATCTGCGCCCATGTCGCCGATACGTTCGACGAGATCTACGGCGGCGTCGATCTGAGGCTGGACAAGGATCTGCTGCTCGCCGGGGCACTTCTCCACGACGTTGGCAAGCTCGTCGAGATGGAGGAGGTCGAGGGAGCGTTTCGGAAGAGCGCGGACGGGAAGCTCGTCCGCCACGCGTTCTCCGGTGTGGCGCTCGCCGACGCGCACGGCCTCCCCGCCGCGGTGCAGCACATGATCGGGACGCACTCCAAGGAAGGCGACCCGTTCAAGCGGACGGCTGAATCGATCGTCCTCCACTTCGCTGACTTCATGAACTTCGATCCGATCGAGGGGTGATCGACGATGGGACAGACGTTCGCTCAGAAGGTTCTCGCGCAGAAAGCCGGGCTTGACCGGGTCGACGTTGGTCAGATCGTCGAGATTGAGCCCGACGTCTGCCTGTCGCACGACAACACCGCGGCGATCGCCAAGATCTTCGCCAAGATCGGCGTCGAGCGGGTAAAGGATCCAGAAAGATTCGTCATCGTCCTCGACCACACCGTCCCCGCGTCGCAGGAGAAGTACGCGCTAGGACACAAGGAGATCCGCGCGTTCGTCGCGAAGAACGGAATCAAGCGGTTCTACGACGCCGGCGTCGGGATCTGCCATCAGGTCCTTCCGGAGAAGGGGTTTGCCCTTCCGGGGCGGCTGATCCTGGGCTCAGACTCCCACACGACGACCTACGGCGCGTTCGGCGCGTTCTCCGCCGGGATCGGGCGATCGGAGATGGCCGTCCTGTACGCGACGTCGAAGATCTGGCTGAAGACCCCGGCGAGCTTCAAGATGGTCGTCCGCGGGCGGCTCGCAGACCCGGTGACGGCGAAGGACCTGATTCTCAAGATCATCGGAGAGATCGGCGCCGACGGCGCGCTGTACAAGTCGGTTGAGTACACCGGCGAGGCGATTGAGGCGATGAGCCTCGCATCGCGGATGGTCCTGTCGAACATGGCGATCGAGATGGGGGCGAAGAACGGGTACTGCGCCCCGGACGACAAGGTGTTCTCGTTCCTCGAATCGCGGGCCGAGACCCAGTACACGCCCGTCTTCCCCGACGCCGACGCGGAGTACGAGCGCGTCCTCGAGTTCGATGTCTCGTCGCTTGAGCCGCAAGTGGCCAAGCCGCACACGGTGGACAACGTATCGCCGATCGGCAACGTTGCCGGAACGCCGATTCACCAGGGACTCCTCGGGACGTGCACCAACGGGCGGATGGAGGACCTGCGGCTGGCGGCGAAGATCCTCGATGGTCACAACGTGGCCGCTGGCGTGCGCCTGCTCGTGCTGCCGGCGTCACAGGAGATCCTGCTCGACGCACTGCGGGAAGGGCTGATCGACGTCTTCGTCAAGGCCGGGGCGCTGCTGCTCAACCCCGGCTGCGGCCCGTGCCTCGGTGCGCACCAGGGGGTGCTCGCGCCGGGCGAGGCGTGTATCTCGACCGCGAACCGGAACTTCAAGGGGCGGATGGGGTCGCCGGACGCGGAGACCTATCTCGCGTCTCCGGCGACGGTTGCCGCCTCAGTCGTGACCGGCGTGATCACGGATCCTCGGGAGTTCTTCTAGGGGAAGAGCGATCTCGCGCAGAGACGCACGGCATGCAGTCAAAGGCGGTCTCGCGCAGAGACGCAGAGACGCAGAGACGGAGGGAGAGGCGACAGCTCGACCCTGAAGAGAGTGACGGATTCAATGGGAGGGTTTGAGACTCCGGGTTTTGCCCTGCCTGGGCTGCGTGCTCCTCAGGGTGGGGCTCTT
>CBFCYU010000079.1:0-7560 GCA_965602415.1 uncultured bacterium
TGTTCACCCGGTTTCTTCGGAGGTGGCTCTACTTCGCGATCGGGCTGTTCGGCGCGCTGATCGTCTTTGACTTGTTCGCGTCCCGACTTCCGTCTGGGGCGAATCTCGAACGCGACGACCTGATGCCCGCCCATGTTGCCGCTTCCGCCGAGCCGCAATCGGCGGAATGGAGCCGCGTCCTCGTTGCCTTCGGCCTGTCGCTCGGAACGGGCGCCGCGCTCATCCTCGGGTCTTCTTGGGCCGCCGCACGATGGCGCGCACGTCGCTCTCACCGCCGAGACGGCGAACTTACTTCGGAGCTTGAGTTGCTCGCAGAGCGGACGCTCTCCACGGGGCGGGATCCGGACCTCGTTCTCCGCTGTTACGATGAGATGGTCGATCTGCTCAGCCGCAAGGAACGGGTTGCGCACGTGTCACTGACACCGAGGGAATTCGCCGACCGTCTACGGGATCTCGGACTTCGCACCGAGGCGATCGATCGTCTCACCGAGCTGTTCGAGCTGGTCCGCTACGGGCACCGGGACAGCGACCCGTTCTCGAAACCCGCGATGGAAACGCTCAAGGACATCAAGGATGAGATCCAGCTGTCGCAAGACTGAGACGGCCGAGCGATCTGCATCGGGCGATTCGCTGACCGCCGCATCATCAAGACGATACACAGTTGACAAGAGCGCTGTCAGGATGATAGGTTGTGCGCTATGGAACTGGACGACGTACGGAGCGAGCGGCTCGGCCTGCTCCACCGGCTGAAGGTGCGTCGTGGTGGATGTCCGAAGTGTGGCGGCCTACTCGTCGACGAGGAGAACGGAGACTCGATCTCTGCGTGGACACACGTTCCCGAGAAGCACGTGGTTCGCGTCGTCGGAGGCACCCGCATGATGGGCTTCCCGCGAATCCACGGGGTGGACGTCTCTCGCTGCAAGCGCTGCACGGCCTGCGGCCGGTGGTTCATCGGCCGGTGGTCGTATCAGCGCGTCGACAAGAACGCCTCCCGGTGACCTGACTCGACGGCTGCGCTTGATAGCATTCTCCTTCGACACTGCCTTCAGCGACCGAGGATGGGTCATCCTGAGTGCTGGAGCGCTAGGGAACCTCTTCTGCAACACTGCGCCCGGGAACGCGTTTCGACAGACACATGCCTCAGGCTTCGCAGCATTTCGGACTCGGTAGAGTACCGCAGAAGCTACTACCGCCATCCGAAGTCGAACCTCCTTCAAGGCCCGAATCCCGGATACTCGCCCATGGCAGCCAACATTCCCACAGGGAGCGGATCTAAACGCGCAAAGCAGGTCGAATCGCAATCAACTGCTGCTGACACAGCGACTGCCGGGTCTTGTCCGCACATTGTCCGTCGTCGTTACTCCTACTCTCGCTCGATGCCCTCATATCCCGCAGCTTCTGCTCGGCTACCTGACGGTGTGGTCGCTGCAGCTATTAGCTTCATTGTCTCGTTAGCCCGGCTGCTTCCTGTGAAGTGGTGCCGCGCTAATGCCTTGCACCGGCGCAATTAGCGTTTCTCCACTCCGTGCGTAGCTCGTCTCGTTAACAACCACAATCTCTTCCTGCCTCACATCCATGATCATGTCCTTACCTTGACATTCATCTATCTCTTGTGATATGATTCGTCTACCATATCTAGATGAGGAGGTTCCGATGAGCGATGACCGAGTTGTCATCATCGAGTACGGCGCATCGGAGATTGTCCCTGCGGAGTGCACCGTATTCGTGTGGGCAATCTGCGACGACGGAGTTTTCAACAACTAGCGCAACGCGAGGCAGAGCGTCAACCGAGCATTGGGGTTCCGTCTTCTCTGTCCCTTCACGCGAAAGGAGCTGCATGCTCAGTGTTTCACGCTACAACGTCTACTTCCATGACCACAAGCCGCAGAAGACCCTCGTCTTCAACACACTCTCGAAGGGGATCGCAATCCTCGATTCGCATCTTGCTCGTTCGCTGGAAGAGGTTTCAGCGGCCGGAAGGCGGGACTTGCCACGCCTAGCGCCCCGTGAGAGGGAATCACTCGTGAGGGCTGGATTCCTTGTGTCACATGAGCTGGACGAACGCAAGCAAGTCTTGTTCAGAAGAAACTTCGCCCGATTCGCCAGTCGGCGAATGGCAATGACCGTCTTCTTTACGACCCGCTGCAATTTCACCTGCACGTACTGCTATCAGGATCTCACGACATCCCCCGAGGATATGGCGATCGACGATTGGGGGGGCGTCTACTCGTACGTCGCAGAGCAAGTGGCGAAGAGAGGAATACGAACACTTCACGCACTGCTATTCGGAGGAGAACCGCTTCTAAACGCTGCCGTCGTCGTTCGTGCGGCCGAGCAGCTGAAGGCACTTGAGGAGACAGGCGTGCGTGTTACGCTCTACATGCCGACGAACGGTTCGCTGCTCGATGCCGAACTCGCACAGCGGCTATCTCCTCTTGTCGACCGAGTCCAGATTACGCTTGACGGTCCCGCGTCGCGGCACAATCGCCTCCGCCCTTACGCAGACGGGTCGCCATCCTATCAGCAAGCCATGCGTGGGATCCGTCTGTGTATAGACCATGGCGTTGCACAGATCGTCCTAAGAATCAACTTCACCCTCGCGGCGGTTGCGGAAGTGGGAGAGTTCATAAGGTCGGCCCCCTTCCCACCGAAGGAGCGGTCACGGATCTTCATTTCTCCCGCAGCAATTGCTCCGCCCCTCAGCGTTGCTTGGGGCAAGTGTGATGCACGCGGGACCGAGACTTCAGAGGCACCTCATGGCCTTCTCGATTCACCAGGATTCGGTCGGACGATCGAGGAGCACAAGGCAGCTGTGAGCCTGCTTCTCGAGGCCAATGAGCTTGGCTACCCCCTTCGTCCCTTCAGTTTCTCGGAAGGGCAGTGCCAAGCATCAATGGCTGCCACCATCATAGTCGATCAGAACCTCGATGTACACAGGTGCCTTCTACAGGTTCCTGGACGCGCGTGCGCACGGCTCCACCGCAACGGCACGCTGGTGGTCACCGACGACTCGTGGTACGACCTCGCAACATGGAATCCCGAGTGCATTACGGAATGCACCTACGGCCCCATCTGCTCCGGAGGATGCCCCGTCGTCCCCTCCCGTGACGTAGGAGGCGAGACCTGCTTGCGCAAGGCAATGTTTGAGGCAACACTGGAAGACGTACTGCAAGTGCACATGCTCGCCAACAGCACAAGCTAAGGAGACGTCGGCCTGATCGCCGGCGGCCGAATCCGCCAACTGTGGGCGACGCCCCTCACTTTCCAAGACGCTCTGCGCCAGCCTCGAGGAGATCCAGGAGGCGAACCGACCGTCGACATGGTCGGCGGGCTGAACGGGCCCATTGATCCCTGTTGCGGGTGTCGTATCTCATGCGCTACTCTCACCAAGCTCATGATGAGGATCGCGCCATCTGGCGATATCGCCACGCTCCAGAGCAGGTGGCCCCACCTGCAGCGGATCGATACCATTGAGGATCGATGACGAAGACGACTCGGAACCTCTCACTGCTCGCTTTCGCAGTCGCGTTGATCGGGCTGCTGCTGATCCTCGGGCCGAATCTCCAGCGGATCGAGCTCGCTCCCGGAAAGGTGAACCTCGATCCGCCGGCCGGCGTGGAGACGTACACGCCCGACCTCGGCGACAATCCAACCGGCGCGGGCGGCTTCGTGATCCTCCTGCGAATCCTATTCACCGCCGCCGTCGCCTGCCTCGCGTTCATCGTCGTCGGCGCCATCTTCAAGAAGGAGCTGCGGATCTACCTGCTCGGGTTCGTCGTCGTCTGCCTGCTGATCATCGGCTTCTTCTACTACTTCGCATCCAGGCCGAGGGCCGAAGTCGAACCGCAGGTCTTGGAGTCTCCCGCCGCGGCCCGGATGGAGGATCTCCCGGCGACACCGATCGGCGGGGGCACGACCGAGCCACCCGGCTGGTCGTTCACTGCCGTGGCGATGGCCATCTCGGCCGGCGTCGCCGTTCTCCTCGCGATCGCCTGGGTGAAGCTCGCGCCGCGCTGGAGAGGACGAGCGGGGGGCGACGAGAGAACGGAGCTGGACGAGCTGATCGAGACGGTTGGCGCCGCTGCGGACGAGATCCAGCTCGGCGGCGACCCGAGGTCGGCCGTCCTTCGCTGCTATCGTGAGATGATCCGGATCCTGTGCAGGGAACGAACGATCGATCACGTTCACATGACCGCGCGCGAGTTGGCCGCCGCGCTCCACCGGGTCGGGTTCACCGCGCGGCACGTCGACCAACTGACGGAGATCTTCGAGCTGGTTCGCTACGGAAATCGGACCGGACGGCCTCTCGCCGAACAGGCAATCGGCTGCCTTGAGGCAATCCGGGAGGCGTACGCCGCGTCATGAACAGGAAACGGGTCGCGCGATTAGCGGCTCCGATCGGTGTCGCCGCGCTCGTCGTTGCCCTGACGCTCCTCCTGTTGTACAACGCACCGCTGCGGCGGGCAATCCTCGAGCCGGTCACGTGGCTGGTGAACGACATCCGCGGAGCGTTGGCCGCGCTTCCCCAAGCCCTTCTCTGGGCGATCGGGCTGCTGATCGGGGGCTTCGTCCTCGTGATGTCGTGGAAGCGCACGGCCGGTGGATCGGGATCGCGTCCGGATCATCCGCGTCGCACCGTTGTCAAGCCGTGCAACACGAGCGCCATCGAGAACCTGGCCCGGGATCTCGGCCGCGCGCCGAAGCGGCACGTCAGCCGCGTTCGGATTGTTCGCGAGATGTCGATCCTCGCCGTCCGGCTGATCGCCCAGCGGGAGGGGCTCCCCCTCGAAGACGCGCGGAAGCTCCTCAACTCGGGCCGATGGCCGGACGATCCCCGCGTCAGGCGCTTCTTCGCGTCGCGCCGCGATGGTGAGAGAGGTGTTCCGAAGCAGCTTTTCCTCGAAGCCGTTGCGTACACGCTGGCGCACCTCGAACGCTATCATCAGGAGGTCTAGATGCTGTTGCGTGAAGTCGGTGAGAAGGCAAGCGGAATCATCCAAGAAGTATCGAAGGCCATCGTCGGCAAGGAGAACGTTCTCCGCCGGGTGATGAACGGCATCCTCGCCGGAGGGCACATCCTGTTCGAGGACTACCCCGGGCTCGCCAAGACCCTGATCGCACGGTGCTTCGCGCAGGTTCTCGGCATCGAGTTCAGGCGGATCCAGTTCACGCCCGATCTGCTCCCGAGCGACATCACCGGGTCTCACATCTTCGATCGGGAGCGGAGCGAGTTCGTCCTCGCCCCGGGGCCGCTCTTCGCCAATATCGTCCTCAGCGACGAGATCAACCGCGCCACGCCGAAGACCCAGTCCGCGCTGCTGGAGGCGATGCAAGAAGGTCAGGTCTCGATCGCCGGCGACACGCGGCGCCTTCCACAGCCGTTTGTCGTGATCGCGACGCAGAACCCGATCGAGTACGAAGGGACCTTCCCCCTCCCGGAGGCGCAGCTCGACCGCTTCATGCTCCGTCTTGGCGTCGGATACCCGACCGCGGACGAAGAGGTCGAGATCCTGCAGCGGCGCCTCGACCGGAGGCAGGACGAGGTCGAACTGTCGATGCGGTGCACGGGGGAGGACCTCCTCGCGATGCGAAGCGCCGTCGAGGACGTGTTGGTCGACCCGGACATCGAACGCTATATCGTGTCGGTCGCCGCGGGCACTCGCTCCCATCAGAGTGTCCTCGTCGGCGTCAGCCCGCGCGGCTCGCTCGCGCTGATCAAACTTGCGCGCGCCAAGGCGGCGCTCGACGGCCGAGACTTCGTCATTCCCGACGACGTCAAGGACCTCGCCGCCGACGCGTTGGCGCACCGGCTGATCCTCAGCCCTGAGCTCTGGTCGAAGCGCGTGACGGACCGCGACATCATCGCTAGCGTCGTCCAATCCGTGCCCGTGCCGAAGGTGTCGTGACGATGGGGAAACTGCTCCTCTTCCCGCTCGGCATCGGCTTCGCCCTCGTCACCGTTGGGCTGCTCCTGTTGAATGGCTCGATCGTCGCCGCGGCCGTCCCGCTGGTCCTCTTCGTCAGCATCCGGATGCTCTCTTCACCGCGGCCGGTGTCCGACCTGCACCTCGAGCGCTCCCTCGAGCAGCTCCGCGCCACCGAGGGTGACGAGTTCGGCGTCGAACTCACTCTCGCCAACAAGGGGGCAGCGATCGCCCTTCTTTCCGTCACCGACGGCGTTCCCGTCGGCCTTCGGCCGATCGACGGACACACACAGTTCTTGGGATCCCTCGCCGCACGGGGCACAGGTGCGATCTCCTACACCCTCCTCGCCAAGCGCGGTCTTCATTCCTTCGACGATGTCCTGGTTCATGCCTGGTCACCATGGGGTCTGGCGATGCGCGAGGCACGCGTGCAGCTGGAGACGGACGTGAAGGTCCATCCGCGAGTCGAGAAGCTGGACCCGATCACGATTCGGCCGCAACGAACGCGCGCATTCGCCGGCCCGGTGAGGGCGAACCGCGGCGGCCAAGGACTCGATTTCTTCGGGTGTCGGGCCTACACGCCGGGCGACGACATCCGACGGATCAACTGGAGGGCCTACGCGCGTCAGGACTCCTTGATCATCAACGAGTACGAGCTGGAGAGGATCGCGGACATCAACATCATTCTCGACGCCCGAGCGAAGTCGCACACCCAGCTGGACGAGGAGACGACGTTCGATCACTCGGTTCGAGCCGCCGCCAGCCTGGCGTCTCACTTCCTCGATCAAGGGAACAACGTCGGTCTTCTCGTTTACGGGAACTACGTGCAGTGGGCCTTTCCGGCCATCGGGCGCCTTCAGAAAGAGCGGATCCTCGACGAGCTGGCCGAGGCCCGCTTGGCGGACAAGGCCCCCTTCGAGGAACTCCGCTTCATTCCAACGCGTCTCTTCCCCCCCCAATCGCAACTGGTGCTGGTCAGCCCCCTCGTCGACGAACACGACATCGAGATCGTCGCGCTCCTTGTCGACCGGGGCTACTCCGTCCTTCTCGTCTGCCCTCATTCGGTGACCGTAGCGGACGACGAGCGTCTCCCCGAGGACGACCCAGCCATCGACCTCGCCAAGCGGATCCTCAACCTGAAGAGGGACGTGTTCTTGGGCGGCCTGGCGGGGATCGGGACGAGCGTCATCGACTGGAGAGTCGACGGGCCGTTGCGGCTCGCATGTCAGCAGATCCACCACTCGCGCGTCCGGAGGTATCGGATATGAAGGTCACTTCGTTGCTCTTCTTCGAGACCACCGCGTTGGTGCTCGCCTCGGCGGGCTACGCGTACGGTCTCCCTGAACTCGCAATGGCCAGCATCCTCCTCGGTGCGCTGGCGGCTCTCGCCCTCGCGCTTCTCGGACCGACATTCGTGCACGTGACGCTCGGGCTCTTCGCCGCTCTGACAGCCGTGTTCGGTCTGTTCCGCCTGCCGCCGCTCTTCTGCGCCGGTGCCCTGGCTGCCGCGCTGATCGGATGGGATGCACGCCTGATGGCACCGCAGGTCTCAAGTGCCTCCCCGGAGGGCAGGCGACGCTTCGCGGCCAGCTACGCACTTCGCGCCGGCGCCACGAGCTGCTTGGGCCTTCTCCTG
>CBFCYU010000080.1:0-7524 GCA_965602415.1 uncultured bacterium
GCTCTCACTTGGGCGATGATCTGCCCAGCTCGATCGACGAGCTCCGCGGGCAGCGCATCAAGCTCAAGATCCTCGAGCTCTCCCGGCGCGACAAGAACCTGGTCGTCTCGCACAAGGCATACATGAAGGAGCAGGAGCGAGAGCGCCGGATGGCCTTGTTCGATTCGCTCGAGAAAGGGCAGGAGATCGACGGAACGATCCGTAGCATCGTTGATTTCGGCCTGTTCGTGGACATCGGCGGCTTCGAAGGATTGGTCCACCGCTCAGAGATTGCATGGAAAGATTTCCCTGTGCCGCCAGCGGAGTACAAGGTGGGTACTGCCGCAAAGGTCAAGGTGATCGACTTCGATCGGGAGAAGGGGAAGGTCTCTCTGTCGATCAAGCGATTGCGGCCGAATCCGTGGGACGGGATCTCCGACCGATACCCGGTCGGTACTCAGGTGACGGGGGCTGTCGTGAGCGTCACCGACTTCGGCGCGTTCGTCGAGCTTGAACAGGACGTCGAGGGGCTCGTCCACGTCTCCGAGCTTTCATGGGGGCACCCGGAGAGCCCGAAGGACGTGGTCAGTGAGGGCGACGAGGTCACCGTCGTCGTGCTGAATTGCGACGACGCGGCCCGGAGAATCAGCCTGTCCCTGCGCCGGACCCAGCGCGATCCATGGGAGGACGTCGGATCGAAGTACCCCCGTGGCCAGGTGGTCATGGGAGCAGTCACGAAACTCACCGACTTCGGCGCCTTTGTCAAGCTTGAGGACGGCGTGGAGGGCTTGGTCCACGTCTCAGAGATCGACTGGGGACACGTCAATCATCCGCGCGACGTACTGACCGAGGGCGACGAGGTCGAAGTCAAGATCTTGAACGCCGATCCGGAAGAGCGACGGATCTCGCTGAGCATCCGCGAGTTGAAGGACAACCCGTGGCGCCAGTTTCTCGACAAGCACGCGCTCGACGAGGTGGTCGAAGGGGAAATCACTGAGATCAAGGACTTCGGCGCGTTCCTACGGATTACCAACGACGTGGACGGTCTCATCCACGTGTCGGAGATCAGTGAACAGCGGATCGCTACGCCGGCGGACGTGCTCAACATCGGGGACAAGGTCCAAGCAAGGATCATCGGGATCAACGAGGAGAAACGCCAGGTTCGACTGACGATGCGCAACCTGTTCGGACCGCCCGAGATCCCGCCGATGTCGTTCGAAGAGCGAGAGCGAGAGCGCGACCAACCTGGACGCGGCGGTGCCCGGAAGCGGAAGGACCGCGGCGGTCACGCCAAGGAGCGAGTCGATCGCCGATTCCTTGATGACGCCGGGCATGAGTCGTTGAGCATGCGAGACTTGCTGGGGGAAGCGAGAGAAACGACGCTCGACGACGAGGCCGAATAGAAGAGGGAAACCACACCGCAAGGAGGGTGCAGGATGAACAAAGGCGAATTCATTGACCGACTCTCGGACAGGACCGACATGACGAAGAAGGAGGCGCGGAAGCTCCTCGATTCCGTCCTCGATCTCATCCAGGAGACGCTGCTTCAGGGTGAAGAGGTGAAGCTCGTCGGGTTTGGCAAGTTCGCCGTGCGCGCACGGAAGGCGAGCAGTCGGATCAACCCGCAGACGAAGCGTCCGATCCAGGTGGCAGCCAAGGTCGTGCCTCTGTTCCGTCCCGGGAAGGAACTGAAGCGGCAGATTGAGAAGAAACTCAAGGTCACCGGAACAGGGGTCGCGAAGAAGTAGTTCGCTGTCGACCACAGTCCAAGATTGAGAGTCGAAGGGCGGCGAAGCGTTGGTTGCTACGCTGCCCTTCGCTATCCGATGCGAAGCCGCTCGGCCGTGACGATGGCGCGAAGCTCCGCAACAGCCGTTTCCAGGACATCGTTGATCACCAGGTAGTCGAAGACGCCCATCGCCTCCATCTCGCGTGCCGCAACCTCCAACCGGTTGGCGATTTGCCCGTCGCTCTCCGTCCCCCGTGCCCTGAGTCGCTCCTCGAGGCGCGCAAGCGAGGAAGGAACGAGGAAGACGTAGACGACCGTGTGGCCGCTGAGGCCGGTCCGACGGATCAGCCTCGCCCCCTCGACATCGATGTTCAGGATCACGTCGAGCCCCTGGGCGACGACACCGTCGATCTGCGATCTGGACGTCCCGTAGAGGTCGCCCAGGTACGTCACGTGCTCGACGAAGTCGCCGTTCGCGACCCGGCGGGTGAACTCCTCCCGGCTAACGAACAGGTAATCCACCCCCTCGACCTCGTGCTCCTCCCTGCGCGGACGGGTTGTGTAAGAGACGGAATACCTGAGGTCGGATATCCTTTCCATCGCGCGATTGATGACCGAATTCTTCCCGGCCCCGGACGGTCCGGAGACGACGAACGCGAGCCCGTGTCCGATCCCCTTCCGTCGCGCCGTGATGTCACTCGACATTCTGAACCTGCTCTCTGAACCGTTCGACCGCCAACTTCATATCGACGACGTGCGCCCCCGCTTCGACGTCCCTGGCCTTGGCCCCGAGCGTGTTCACCTCTCGGAGTATCTCCTGGCTAAGGAAGTCGAGTTCCTTACCGATTGGCTCGGTGCTTTGGAGAGCTTCTCTGGCGCGAGCCAGGTGAGCCTCCAACCGCACGATCTCCTCTTGGACGTCGAGCCGCTCGGCGAGGAGGGCAATCTCCGCCTCAAGCCGGGCGGGGTCGACCTTCAGTTCCAGTTGCGCGGCCCGGTCGTTCAGATTAGCACGGTGCGCTACAAGGATCTCCGGAACCCGGGCCCGAATCTCACCGAGTGACGCACTCAGGTGGTCGAGATGCGCCACCAGGGCCTCGCTGAGGCGCTGACCCTCAATATCGCGGCTCGCATTCGCACTCTCCATAGCAGCGCCGAGCGCCTCCTCCAGGACAGGCGCCAGCTGCTCGTCCTCGATCTGGATTGGCTGCAGGCCGCCTGCTCGCACGACGTCCTCAAGCGTCGGCTTCGCCTCGAGGCCGAGTTCGTCGCTCATCGACGTCAGCTCATCGAGGACATCTCCCGCGAGCCGACGATTGAACCGGCACTCCGGACCGTCAATCGTCGACCGCTCGACCGCAACCCAGACGCCGACCTCCCCACGCGCGAAGGTCGCCTTGACCCGTTCCTCGACCCAAGGAAGGAGACTCGGGTGGTCGTTGAGCGATCGAATGCGCACCGACAGGTACCGATGGTTGAGCGTGCGAATCGTGACCTCAATCCGCCAACCGTCGGCCTCGACAGTGGCCGTCCCGAATCCCGTCATGCTTCTGGTCATGATCCCTCCGTTGTGAAGAGGACCGACGCATATCCAACGACGGCGCCTCGATCGCCCGTGACGTCCCCCGACGTCGCGTACTCCACCAGGGTACCGTTCGTGAGGCCGAGCCGTTGGCAGAGTCCGAGAAGCGTCAGGATCGCTCCGGCCCCACAGATCGACAGCCTCCGCTCGCGGTAGACTTGCTCGAACCCTTCGGCATCGACCGCCCGGATTGGCTCGAGCGCCAGACGATCGAGTTCGCGCGCCGTCGCGTCCGGCTCGTAGTGCGTGAAGTCGCTGCTTGCCACGACCAGGACGGACTTGTCTCCGATGCCCTTCGCAATGGCCGCCACGGGCTCCTCGATGGAGAACAGGGGCATCGACATCACGCATAGCGGGACAATCGGCAGATCGAAGCCCCAGATCGACTGGATGAACGGAAGCTGAACTTCGATCGAGTGCTCACGGAGCAACGCATTGTCTTCTATGGGGATTCCCGAGTTGGCGAGCAGGGCGACGAGGTCAACATCGACGGGCGAGCGTCCGAGCGGGGTCTCCCAGATTGTGTGGCCGGACAGCGAGAACGGTGCGCCGAGCCCGGTGTGGTTCGCCCCCAACAGGACGACCACCTCCGGGCGGCCGAGCGCCGCGACGTGTCCGTATCCGGCCGCCGCGACGACCCCCGAGTAGGGGTATCCCGCATGTGGAGCGATCAGCCCAATCGGGGAATCCAACGTTCGGTCCGACCGCCGGACATCGCCTTCGAAGAAGGACGCGACGGTTGTGCGCAACGCGCCAGGATCCCCTGGGTAGAAGGTCCCGGCAGCGATAGGGGTACGAACTGTCTTCTCCATGGAGCGATTGTAGCGCCCTCGGGTACGGCGCACCAAAGGATTCTTGATTCCCCCAGGCGGCTCCCGTACCATCCGATCGAACCCTGGGAGATCGTCTAATGGCAGGACGACAGGCTCTGGCCCTGTTAGTGGGGGTTCGAATCCTCCTCTCCCAACATGCGCTGGGAAGACCTTCCTATTGCTCACTGCGGCGTAAACACCTCATGCCCTGGGGGTGCCGGTTCGAGTCCCCAGGCTCCGGAACTCCCTTAGTCATGCATTTCTTCCAGTTCTTCCGATGCTCCGTCGATCTCTCATCGTCGCTGAGTCCCGGAGAAGGGCCGAATCGATGTCTGCCGAACGAGATGGGCACAAAGCCTCTTCTCGGTCCGCTTCCATTGATCCAGGTCGTGGCTCTGTTCCCGGGCCCAATGCAAGGGAGGGGCGTCATCAAGTAGAGCTTGTCTTACTCTCCTCTTGTCATCGGTGCTCTGAATGATGACCGCCCGCCCTTTGCTGATCGCCTACGGGCCTCGCATGCACTCGACCAGCGCATTCAGCGCGTACGCAGTGACGAGGGCATCGATGGGCAACTGCGTGCTCGCGTCGTCCTCATTCCTCCAGTGTCCGTCTTCCCACTGTTCAGCCACCAAGTACTCGGTGATCTCATCTCGCCACCTTCGCGCCAACTCGGGTCTCTCAAGGAGGCCGCCTACTTCGTCAAGCCTCCGGAGTGCTCGGGCAACGGTCCACAGATAGTAGTAGTGACGATCCGCTCCATGCCGTGGGTTCTCCTTGGCGCTGAAGTTCGCCTCGAGCCAATCGATGGCTCGGCGAAGGCGGGCGTCTTGTGGGTCCACTCCGAGGGCCAAGAGTGACCAGATTCCCGCAGCGGTCATGCTGCCGAATGACTCCCGTCCCCAAATCCACTCCGCGCCTGGCGGCATGTAGCCGAAACCGCCTTCGGGGTCCTGGCAGCGCCAGACCCACGCTTCGGTATCGGCGTCGTACCAGCCACCCTCTGTCGTCTCCTCAAGCGCAAGAATGGCGAACTGAGTATTGGATAGGTCTGACCACACGTACGGGGAATCGCCGCGAGAGTCCTCGTCGGGCAATCGGGCGTCGCTGCTCGTGTAGCCCCATCCGCCATGTGCCGAACAGGCACTGGGATCAGAGCATGCAAGACCAAAGGAATAGACTTGATTCCCGTCGTTGCGGGACGCGATGAGCCAGTCGACAGCAGCGGAAACAACCGCCGTGAAGCCGGCGTTCCGAGTCATGTAGAACGCAGTTGCGGCCAGGGACGTCTCGTATGTTGACCAGCCGCAACCGGAAGAGCAGATTCGACCATCATCAGCCAGCGTCCGATCGACCAAGAACCCCGTGGCTGCTGCAAGCGTTGGATCCTCGCAAGAGATCCCCGTCCCCGCAAAAGCCAGCGAACTGAGAGATGTGACGCCGACATTCGAACCGTGCTCTCCGTAACTCCATGAACCGTCATTCTTCTGCGTACCTCGAAGCCATGCCAGTCCTGCGGTGACAGCTTCGCGTGAGCCGAGCGACCCCACGATCTGGAGGCTCTCGGAGTTGCATAGCTCAAGCACGGTGGACCCTGAGTCATCGAGTGATGTCTCGGCGCTTGTCGCCGTCACCCGGATATCGTCCACGTATGCGAGGGAGCTTCCCGTATGAGTCCCGGGGGCATACTCGAGTGTCTCGAGCGCGACGGTGCCGCGGGGTAGAAGATCCGGATCGTGGTACTCCAGCTGAAGGACGCCGTCGATGGATACCCGTAGGTCCCCTCCTTCGACGGTGACTTCTACGTCATGCCACACACCTAGCGCGAGGTCGATCTGTCCCCGCTTCTCCGTCAGTCCCGAGAACGTGTCGGACGGGTTCTCTTTGTCGATGTAGACGCTGTTCTCTCGGAACCCGACGATGTAGCGTGTGCGATCAGGCCCGTACGGATCATCCAGCCGGGGATTCAGTTGCAGCCCCCCATGCTCAAGTCTCATCCGGAATGCGACTGTGTAGTCCGTCCACTCGAAACCTTGATCGACGACGGCCCACTGCCACAAACCCTCCCCCTTCAGCATCCGGTTGCCATCACGATCCACGTGGGCTTCCCAGCCCTGGGCCAAGTTCCACTGATCGTCCGGACCTGCTTCGAAGTCGTCGACGAAGAGGGTCGGTTCGTTCGCATCCTCGACGATCCCGCACACGCGGATGCTCTTGCCTAGAAGGTAGTCGGGCAGCTCCATCGCCAGGTTGGCCTCAAGGGACTCAATGCATTCAGCAGGAACGATAACTGAGAACGGAACAGCTGAGGATTCGTGGGGACCAAGATCGACGAACAGAGCACCGCCTTTGCCCCAGTGTGTTCCGCCAACGGGACCTTCGACAGCGACCTCCTCGCCGATGTGATCACCACATGCGTACCATGGGATGGATGGAGCGCTCCAAATGGGATCGCTTGCGCCGATTGCCCCTGTCGACATCAGCATAGCAATACAGATGACCACCGTTGATGCTCTTCCACTCATAGTTGCCTCCCTTCACCATTATTCGTCAGATCATGCCGCTATTGACCGCATCATGTCACGGATCCCTCGGCGAATGCAAAGCGTGATGCTTGAGAACCACACCTCGTAGAAGATGACCTTCGCCCCAGGAACCGGACCAAGGGAGAAGATGAGACCCGCGCCTGCCACGAAGCGTCAAGAACATCGACATGGCCGATTCCAAGGGGCGTTCCGAGATTCACGATTTTCACGTCTCGGACACCGATTGCCATGAGAGAACCATCGAACACCTTCTACACTCAGTCCCGCAGCCTCCACAGAGACCCAGAAGCCGGGTTGTAGTCAGCGCGTCTGCGCACGCCGCTGGCTCTCCCAAACAGGAGCCATCCCGAAAGGGCTGCGTCGTCAGCAGCTCGAGGTTCGTGCAGACCGAGACCGCACCCGCGGTGGGAGGGGTGTGGATGCATCGGATTCGGCAAGGAGGTGCAAGTCCGGCCATCTCAACGCCCACATGTCCAGAAGTTCGAGAGTTGTCCACTACTCCCAGTTACATCAAGAAGGCCTTCCCGCCGGGGCAGCCAGTGAGATGGGTGTCGTGTCGCGCTGACTCTCCCACTAGCTAGTGCGACTTGTCTGAGGAGTGCTGCGAGGCTTCGGAAACGTCGGCGATCGTCACTTCGTCGAGAAACCGTTCGAACGCCGTCCTGGCCTTTGTCCACAGCGCAAACGCTTTGCTCGGATCCTTCCCGGCACAGTCGCAGCCTTGAGGGTGAAATGGACAGACCGGGAGGCTGACATCGGTGTCGAAGGCGTTTGCCACCTCTCGAATCGAGGTCTTGTTGGCCGGATCGGTGAGGCGAACCCCGCCGTATCTTCCCTCTCTCGTCTTCACGAAGCCGGAATGTTGCAGTTCGGCGACCA
>CBFCYU010000081.1:0-7491 GCA_965602415.1 uncultured bacterium
GAGCGGCTCGTTCGCTTGGGGTTCGGCGTCAGCGTGGATCAGGTCCTCTCCTCCTCCAACCTTACGGCGGAATATCTGTTGGACGCACATGGATTGGTCTCCGTCTGGGTGATTGGCGAGGACGGGCTGCGCGATGAGCTGGTCGCGGCCGGGCACCGTCTCGCCGATCGACCCGAGGTCGCGGACGCCGTCGTGGTCGGAATGGATCGACGAATCACCTACGACGCCATCGCCGACGGTCTCAGAGCCCTGAGAAGCGGAGCGCGGTTCGTCGCGGTCAACGAGGACGCAACGTTCCCGACACCGAACGGGGTTCAGCCGGGAGCCGGCGCCATGGTCGGAGCACTCCGCGGGATGGGCTTCTCGCCGGGCGTGGTGATCGGCAAGCCGTCTCCGATCGCTTTCGACATCGCGCTGAGAAGGCTCGACGTCGCGCCGGAGCGCGTCGTCATGATCGGCGATCGTCTGGAGACCGACATCCTCGGCGGTCGGGACGCGGGACTCGATACAGCCTTCGTCCTCTCCGGCATCTCGACGCGCGAGGAGATGGATGGACTCGGGATCCGACCGACGTGGATCGCCGAGGACCTCGCCGCGCTCGTGCGGGGCGACGCGATCGCCCCTACATGAGGATAGAGCCAACCGACAGAAACTTGGATCGACTCGCCACCCTCTAGTACGATCGCTCGAAGTGGGGTGAGTGCATGGCTGATCGCGTCCTTCTGCGGGTCATCGACCTGGTAAAACACTACGGCGACGTGCGCGCCGTCGACGGGATCTCCTTCGCGGCTCCCGAGGCGTCCGTGTTCACGCTGCTTGGGCCGAACGGAGCCGGGAAGACAACGACGCTTGAGATTCTCGAGGGGATCCGCGAGCCGGATTCCGGCGAAATCGAGGTCTTCGGCGCGCGCCTCAAGCGCGTCACCCGCGCGGTCAAACAGCGGATGGGCGTTCTGTTGCAGGACGGAGGGTTCGAGCCGTACCTCAAAGTCCGTGAAATCATGAAGCTCTTCGCATCGTTCTTCGTGAATCCCATGTCCATCGACGAGGTTCTTTCGCAGGTTGCGCTGGCGGACAAGGCGGGTGCACTCGTGCGGACGCTCTCCGGAGGGCAGAAGCAACGGCTCGCCGTCGGCGCGGCGCTGATCAACGACCCCGCATTGGTCTTCCTCGACGAGCCGACAACCGGTCTCGACCCGCAGGCACGCAGGAACATGTGGTCGATCGTCACCACCCTTAAGGAGCGAGGCAAGACGATCATCCTGACGACCCACTACATGGAGGAGGCGGAGGCGTTGTCCGACCTCGTCTGCATCATGGATCACGGTGTGATCATCGCGCAAGGGGCGCCGCGTGAACTCACGCACGACTTCGGCGAGGAGACGATGATCGAGTTTCGCGGGGACGATCTCATTCCCGAAGCGTTGGACAGACTTCGAGTCTGCTGTAAGGATTTCCGCGTTGACGGCGCGACCGTCACGCTGGAGACGGAGGACCTGCCAGCGACGATGGAATTGCTCCTCGCGTGGTCGCGTGAGCAGGACGTGCCGCTGCAAAACCTGATCGTGCGGCAGCCGAATCTCGAAGATGTCTTCCTCTCCCTCACTGGGCGGAGGCTGCGCGAGTGAAAGACGTCCTCCTCCTCGCTCTGACGCACGTTACCACTGCGATCCGCGAACGGATCACGCTCTTCTGGTTCCTCGTCTTCCCGGTGTTCATGCTGGTGATCCTGTTCTTCATCTTCGGGCAGATCGGCCAGGAAGGGGAGATCAACTTCGACATCGCGCTGATCAACCAGGATGAGGGCGTCTCTGATCCCGCGGGGTTCGCCGCGATGATCGTGGGTGTCTTTGCAGGCTTGGCGACACCGCAGGCCCCGGGAGAGGAGCCTCTGTTCACGCTTCATCTGCCCGGCGAAGGCGAGGACCCCGACGCGTTCCTCGATCGGGAGTTGACCTCGCTTCGACGCGGGCGGCGGGCGGCGATCGTCGTCATCCCGAGTGGTTTCGGGGAGACCGTCCTCCGCGGGACGGCGCCATCGACCGGCGAGCAATCCGAACCGGCGAGGCTCGCCGTCTACATGAGCCAGACAAGCGTCGCCTCCGAGATGGCGACCGAGATCATCGAGCAGGTTCTCGCCGAGATCGATCGCGAGATTCTCGTTCGAAGCGAGCGCTTTGATCCTTCCAACGAGGTGCGAAGCGAAACGCTCTGGCTCGGGCAGGACGGCGAGCAGACGCGCTACATCGATTTCCTCCTTCCAGGGATCGTCCTGATGGGGTTCTTCACCACTGGTCTGTTCGGCGTTCCCGGGACGATCCTCTTCAACCGGGATCGGAAGATCCTTCGCCGGTACTGGGTGACGCCTCTCTCGGTGCCTCGCTTCTTGGCCGGATTCTCCCTCGGGCACCTCTCCCTGTGTGCCATTCAGTTCGTGCTCCTTTTCCTCCTCGGCCGCTACGGGCTCGGTGCCACCGTGTCGTTTGCCCAGCCGTCGGCGGCCTTCACGTTGATCCTCGCCGCCGTCACGTTTCTGGCATTCGGCTTCCTGATCGCGTCGCTGGCGCGGACAGCGAACGCGGGAATGGCAACGGCGAACATTCTCAACATGCCGATGATGTTCCTCAGTGGGATGTTCTTCCCGGTCGCGGGGCTGCCAATATTCCTGAAGGGCGTCGTGTATGTAAATCCCGTCAGCTACTTGGTCAACGGCCTTCGCGCGAGCGTCGGGGTCGAGAGCAGCTCGTTCTCCCCGGGCTTGCTGATCGGCGTGCCGTTGGGGTGGATCGCCCTTTCGGTGCTCGTTGCGGCGCGTAGACTGAAATGGGACGTGGAACGATGAGCGCGTTCCGAGCGCTGCTGATCTCCGAGTCGAGGATCCTGTCGCGGGACCGGATGGCCCTCTTCTTCACACTCGCCTTCCCGCTCATCTTCGTCCTGATCTTCGGCTTCCTGATGGGCGACATCGGCGACGTTTCCCGGTCAACGCTGGGTATTTTCGTGGCGCCTGACGCCGACCGCGATCTCCTCGGCGAAACGATCGCCGCGGCCGGCTCGATGCGGATCGAGCCGTTCGAGTCACTCGGATCGATGAGGGAAGCCGTCACCGATCGTCGGATCGACTTCGCGCTCAGTTGGGACGGAGACTCGCTTCTGTTCCTGTACGATGCGAATCGTGTGCAAGAGAATTTCGCTTTCCAGCAGGTGGCTACGGGACTCGCGACCGACTTCAATCTCCGCCGTCAGGGTGCAACGTCTGCGATCTCGGTCGAGCCAATCGACATCGGCGAGGTCGAGTCGACCGGCTGGTTCAACCTTGTGCTGCCGGGGATCCTCGCGTTCTCGGTCCTTTCGTCGGGCCTGTTCGCCGTCTCCGGCCACCTCACCGCGATGAAGGAGCGGAAGATCCTCGATCGACTGATCGTCACTCCGATGCCGCCGGTCGCCCTTCTCGCCGCGATCGTCGTCGTGCGACTGATCATCGTCTACCTCTCGACGTTGATCACGCTCTTCGTCGGCGTGCTCGTCTTCGGTCTGCGCTACGACGTCAGTTGGCTTCGCTACACGGTCTTCGTCGCCTGCGCCACCGTTGGGACGATGGGGATCGGGACCATCATCGCGCTTGTCGTGCGGCGGCCGTCGAGCGCGAGCAACCTTGCCAACGCCCTGGCGCTGGTGATGCTGTTCCTCGCGGGGATCTACTTCCCGATTGAGTTCATGCCGCCGTTCCTCCGCGCGATCAGCAAGGGGCTGCCACTCACGCACATGGCGAACGCCATGCGATACGCGACCGGCGTGATGGACATGGCGGAGACCGAGTTCTGGGCGATCACGTTCTCGTTCCTGGGGATCGCTCTTCTCCTCTTTCCGATCCTCGCGCGCTATGTCGTCCGTCCGCTCCGCCAGTAGACGCTAGCCGATTCCGAACAGATCGAACAGACCGAGGCTCACGAGCAGGACGATCACCCCCGCGATCAGAACACCGACACCGATCCACGGAAGCGCTCTTCGCATGGGAATCCCGAAGACTCGTGCGGCGATCGCTCCCGTCCACGCTCCGGTCCCAGGAAGGGGAATCGCCACCAGCAGCACGAGCGCGGCGGGCCCGACCCGCTCGATCAGGTGCCCCTTGCGTCGAGTTCGTGCGAACACCCATTGCAGCAGAACGCGCGACGCCCGCCACCGAAGCAGGAGCTCTTCCCCATAACGAAACCCGACGAGCAAGAGCGGCACGATCAACAGGTTCCCAAGAACCGCCAGCAGGAACGCGGCGGTCGCGGTGTAGTCCAGAGAGAGAGCAAGGGGGATCCCCCCGCGCAGCTCGGCGATCGGTGCCGCCGAGACGCCGACGATCAGAAGGGCCGAACCGAGGCTCATGACCCTTAGTCTATCGCCGGGGAACCGCGCATGGTAGCCGTTCCGCCCGTTCCCTATCCCGAGAGCGTAGGAACCGCGAGGGACGGTTCACCATCCCGGGGTCGTGGTAGCCGCCAGGGACGCCTTCTATCCCGAGATCATGGTGGCCGCGAGGGGCGGTTCGTATAATCGTTCGAAAGGAGGTGGGGACTGATGAAGCTCTACAACACCCTCACACGCAAGACCGAACCGTTCGAGCCGCAGCAAGACAACACCGTGGGGTTGTACGTCTGTGGCCCCACCGTCTACGATCATATCCACATCGGAAATGTTCGCCCGATCCTCGTCTTCGACACCTTGCGCCGTTACTTCGAGCGGTTCAAGGGGTGGAGCGTCGTCCACGTGCAGAACGTCACCGACGTCGACGACAAGCTGATCCAACGCTCGATCGAAACCGGCGAAGCCGTCGACGCAATTGCCAAGACGTACACCGACGCGTTCTTCGACTTGCTCGACCGTCTGCACGTGCTCTTGCCGACGCAAAGCCCGGTGGCGACAGAGCACATCCAGGAGATGATCGACCTTGTGTCGGACCTGATGGCCAAGGGCTTCGCCTACGAAAGCGACGGCGACGTCTACTTCAGGGTCGAGGCGTTCAAGGACTACGGCAAGCTCTCCGGGCGTCGACTCGACGACCAGGAAGCGGGCGCGCGGATCGAGGCGTCGGAGAAGAAGGAGAACCCCCTCGACTTCACGCTGTGGAAGGCCGCCAAGCCGGGCGAGCCGACGTGGCCGACGCCGTGGGGTGCCGGACGGCCTGGCTGGCACACGGAGTGCGTTGTCATGTCGCAGAAGTACCTCGGTGAGTACCTCGATATCCATGCCGGGGGGAACGACCTGATCTTCCCGCATCACGAGAACGAGATCGCACAAGCCGAGGCGACGACCGGCAAACCATTCTTCCGGTTCTGGCTCCACAACGGGATGCTGTCGTTCCAGGAGGACAAGATGTCGAAGTCCGTCGGGAACGTCGCCCAGGCGTACGAGGTGCTCGATGCGTTCGACGCCGAGACGGTCCGCTACTTCTTCCTATCACGCCACTACCGCAAACCAATGGACTACTCTGAAGAAGGCTTGCACGCCGCCCGCACGGCGTTCGCGCGGATCCAGACGCTCGTCCGGGATGTCGAGGCCGAACTGCGGGACGTAGAGGGCGAATCAGGAGCGGAGGGGCGCGCCTTCGCAGAATCGCTGGCAACGTATCGGGACCGATACGTCGACGCGATGGACGACGACCTCAACACCGTCGACGCGATCGGGATCCTTCAGGAGATCGTTGCAGCTGCAAATCGGTTCAAGGCCGGCGCTCTCAGCGAGGATCGATCGGCGTTGCGCCAAGCCGTCAAGCTGATCCGCGAGTTGGCCTACCCGCTGGGTCTCTTCACAGACGCAGATGTTCCGGCCGCTTCGATCGACGCTGATCTGATCGAGCTGCTGATCGAGCTGCGTGCACAGCTTCGCGAGAAGAGGGAGTTCGAGCTTTCCGATCGGATTCGCGACCGCCTCGGTGAACTCGGTGTCGTCCTCAAAGACGGTTCTGAAGGCACGATCTGGACGACGAGCTAGCCCCCGCCGCCGAGGCTACGCTCCCAGCAGCCGTTCGAGGATCTCGTGAGCTTCGGCGAGATCCGCCGCGGCCCGGTACTCTGCGTCGGGCGGGATGTGCTCCTTCATCCACGGCGGCGTGCCAACCAGGATGATCTCCCCAATCCCGGCGCTTTGCGCCGCGATGAGATCGAGGTGCGCGTCACCGATCGCGACGGCCTCGCTCGGATCGACCTGAAGGTGAGCGAGGGCGCGGACGAAGCCCTCCGGATCCGGCTTCGTCGGGGCCTCGTCGCGTGTCAGGACGACGTCGAATGGGAGTCGATACCTGCTGAGAACGGTCTCTGCACTGCGTCGCGAGTTGTTCGTGATCAGTGCGCAACGGACGGAGTGGCGGCAGAGCAACTCGAGAAGCTCCTGGGTTCCGCGGATCAGCTCGCCGTTTTCCGCTCCTTCTCTCTCCGCCTCGTGCAGCAGCGCGAGTCCCTTCGTTTGGACGTCCGGGGCGGAGTCACTGAGCTGCGCGAGGATCGGGCGACCGTCCCACGGGAGTTGGATCTCCTCTCGCAGCCGCAGCCAATCGATCTTCGAGTCGAAGACCGTGCCGTCCATGTCGAGCAACGCCGCGCGAATCCGCATGATCGCCCAGTGTACCTAACTGGGTTCGCCGAATCAGCCGGACACGCTCGTCTGGCGAGTGCCTACGGGAGATCCCGGATGTGCACGCTCACGACGTCCGAGTATTGAGCACCGGACGCGTCGGTCACCACGAGCGTGATCCAGACGTCCTCGCCATTGCAGAATTGGGTCGTCGGGGCGAAGAAGAGCGGATCGCTCGCCGTCGGATCGAGGAACCAGCCCTTGCTGGCACTCCACTCGAAGCGGACCTGCTCGCAGATCGGGTGCAAGACGGTGGAACGGAGCTGGAGGAACGAACATTCATCGACGCACAGCGGCATGTTCCGATTGATTCCCGGTTTTAGCGCGCGGCATGGATCGGTACACGTGTCGTAGCACTGCCTCACGACGGACGTGCAAGGAACCGGTCCGCACGGCGTACTCGGGTAACCGCAGCCTCCGACCAAGTGCCCGGTCGGCATCGGGGAGACCGTGACCGAGGCCGCAGGAGGTGTCCCCCGTGGACAGGCAGAGCAGGCCGGTTTCCCGCATGGGGCACTCGGGTAGCCGCATCCTCCGACCAGCGCGGGGCTCGGTGTCGCCGGAAGAGCGTGCGTCCAGCCGCAGTGCGGGCACGGCACGAGCGTACTGACCGGCAACACGCTCGGCACGGGTGTGTACACAACCTGAGGAGCAGACTCCTCCGCCCCGACCGGTTGCCAGTAACTTGACGCGACGTCCCTGCTCATCGCCTCGCCCGTGCCCAGCTCAGAGGCGGCCCCCACCTCAGCGGCCGGCTCGCGCTCGGCCATAGGGGCTCCGAGCAACAACACGAGAGCAAGGACAGCCACCCCTGCTCCGATCAGCCAAATACCGAATGTACTGTTCATCGTTTCGCAACCTCCCGTTCAG
>CBFCYU010000082.1:0-7479 GCA_965602415.1 uncultured bacterium
GGCTTCTTGCTCGATTCCTGAGAATGTTGCCTCGGTGGCCCTCTTCTTTCCGCCTGCGTCAGCCCCCCACCCGCAAACAGTATTGCGAAACTCGACAATCTAGACGTCTTCACGCCGCCTCCAGCAGGAGACATCCACGTCAAGGAGCGCCTCGAGTTTCACCATGTCCTGGCAGTACCGCTCCATGAGAACGCTTCGGGTCTCGGAACTCAATGCCACAGTGGTGGCCTTCTCTTGGCTGACAAACCGATGAGCCCAACGAGCCATCCCTGTTCCGGAGAGGTGGCGGTAGGCGCGCTGGATCCCAATCGAGTTGCTCAGTCTCAGAGCCCTCCCGCCTCGTACAAGCGCTCTTCGAAGCCATGGGTACTTGGGCGTCAAGGATCGGTTCGCTTTTGCCTCGGCCCCTGATAGGTCAAATCCCCTTGGATCGATGCCTAGAAAGGAGCCGATTTCCGCGAATGCCTCTTGCGGGCGAGTAGTCGCCTCCTCGAACAGGAGCGTGAGAAGCTCGCTCCGACCAAACGTCCCTACATATCTCTCAAGTTGCTGCCCATAGAGCCCCTTTTCGAACGTCTCAGGGACCTGGTCCAGGAATTGCTCAAACGTCCTTGCATCGGCGTGGTCCCGAATCGAGCGGGTGTACTGCGAGAATGCTCTGTCCGCCGGGTTTCGCAGAATGGCAATCAGTCTGCACTCAGGAGCGACCCGTCTGATCCGTTCCGGAACGACAGGATCGAACATGTAGTGCGGAGTCTTTTCGCCTATGGCCTCGTATGCCTCTCCCTCAGCAGGGAATTGACTCTCGTACCAAGCGGCACCTCTGTCGAAATGCCGATCGAAGAAGTGAATCTCTCGATCCGCCACGAAGACCTTGGAATGTGTGTCCAGGATTCCGCGAAGCCAGGTCGTCCCCGAACGCATGGCTCCTATCACAATGAAGCTCGGCAAAGTCATCATCTGCCTCCCCAAATCGGTGAACAAGCTCATATTCTACTCGGATTGTCAATCACGCTATTGGTCGACCATCGCTGCCTCCTGTCACAGATGCATCAGATCCTAATCCGTCTTCCGACGCCCTGTGCTGCGCAGAACCAGCCGATAGAGTCTTCCCAGTAGTCTTCGATCTTCGTCCTCGATTCCCAGAAGAACAAGGACTCCGAAATACGTGACCCCCACGAATCCAACCCCCGCGATCCACATTGCCCCCCTGGGCTGCAGTAATCGACAGAAGCCAGCGGTTCCCCCTGCTGTTATGAGCGCTGCAACAAGAGGTTTCAGAAACCTGCCGCTGTACGGCAGCAGGTGATGGAACCGGTAGACCTCAATGATCCGCACTGCGTTGATAAGAGTGATGGCAGTTCCCGTGGCAATCGCCGCACCAATCGCGCCGAACTTCGGGATCAAGATCCAGTTGAGGCCTAGATTCATGACGCCCAGAGAGAGCCCGTTGGCCAACTCCACTGCATGATAGCCGGTCATCGTGAGTACGTACCCGGCCGGTCCTGTTGCTGCGTTGAAGAGCCAGGCTATCGCAAGGCATAGAAGAATGACCCACCCCGCCCTATACTCAGCGCCAAACAAGCCCATGATCCCTTGGGGGAAGAACGCCGCCGCGAGGAAGAGCGGAAGGCTCAGGGTTAGGATCCATCGAGTCGTCGTCTCGAAGAGCAGAGAAAGCCCACCCTGATCCCCCTGATGGAAGAGAGCAGCGGCCCGCGGCGCGAATGCCGCCGCGAATGATGATTTAACGATCACAATCTGTGAGGCAATTAGCGCAGCCGCGTTGTAGATCCCAACTTCCGCAGAAGGCCGAAACCCCCCGATCATGAGACGATCAACGCGACTCACAAGAAGGTGGCTGAGCCCAGTCAGCGCAACAACGCTGGAGTAGCGCAGCAGTGTCCATACGTCGTAGGAGACACGGGTTCTCCGAAACAGATCAGGGAACAGACGTGCCAAGAGGAACAGCCCGACACCCGCTGATGCAACACTCGAGGCCACGAATCCTCCCACGGCGCCCCATAGCCGAAACCCGAAGAGGAAACTGAGTCCTGCAGCAAGGATCGCAGTGATCGGCTGCATGAGCTGGCGCGCAAGCACGTCGAAACTCATCCGATGGAACACGCGGGCCGAGAAAGCGGCTACGAACATGACTCCGTAGAAGGGCAAAGCAAGTCCGAAACCCCGGAGAACAGGTGCCAGCCCCTCCTTCTTGAACAGCGCGATGGAGATCAGGTCGCTTGCCAGGAAAAGGGAACTCCCGATCAGAATGCCCAGACCCGCTGCCAGGAGCAAAGCCGAGATCAAGATTCCTTTCAACTCCGCTTTGCTGCAGCTCGACGAGTGAATGGACCCGTACTTCATGACACCGTTGTGCAAGCCAAGTCCAGACAGAATGCGGAACACTCCAAAGATACCGTATCCAAGAGAATACAGACCATACGGCTGCGGCCCCAGGACGCGCGCTAGGAGGACTTGATGAGCGAAGTTGAGCAGGTTGCCAAGCGCATGCCCGACAAGCGCGATGCCACCTCCCTTGGCGGCGCCACTGAGAAGTGTTCCGCGTCCGCCATTCAATCTCTCCGTTCCTGCCGCCATCCGCCCCGTTTCGTTCATCGAAATTGCCGCCTAAGTCTTCACAGCCGTCCGTGGCACCGCGATTGACTGACTTCACCGGCCAGGCCGGCCACTACCGCCAGCGAGTTCGCTTGCCCTAGAACAACGGCAAGAGACAGGGACGCGAATCCAAGCCCTCCTGGAGTGTGGATCCTGAATTGCGAGAGGATCAGGAACGACACCATCGCGATGAGCAGGAACCGCCTTCTGCCTGCAAACCCGCGCCTCTTCAGAAGGAGGAGTCGGCCGATCGGGTAGAACATGAACCAGATCAGCGCCAAGCCACCTCCGAGGCCTGTCATCAATGCGAAGTTCAGAAACGTGTTCTGAACGCTCTTCTCGATTCCTAGGGCAGCGTGCAATGCCTCCAATTCAAACCCCCATCCGAACACTGGCTTCGCAGCAATGGCGGCAGTCGCGTTGGACCATAGCTGATCGCGCAAGTTGAGCCCCTTATGAAATTGAAGAAAGGAGAACACATCGGAGCTGCCCATTGCAGCCAGTGCGAGCACGAACACAAGCACGAGTATGCCAAGCCTCATCGGAATCGTCAGCCTTGAGCTACGCCCACCTGCAGTCATCACCCAGATCCCCAAAGCCCCCACTAATGCGGCATACGTGCCGCGCGAGTGCGCAAGAATCACCGCACAGAGATGCAGCAGTGCAACGGCAAGCCACGCGTTCTTCGCCGCGCGACGCCCTGCAAACTGAGCGCAATAGGCTGCCGTAAGCAGACCTACGAATGCGATAACGGAGAAGTAGTTCGGATTGTGAAAGACAGACTTGGTCGCATAGAGGCCGATCACCGGGATCCTCGTATGCAACATCGGCCGATACTCTAGGAGCGAGGCGGCAATGCCGACCACTGAGAATACTGCTAGTACGCAGGCAACGGAACTGCACACATTCTTCAATTCGCGCATAGACGCAGGCGCGATGATGAAGTAGATCATGAACAGAAATATTGGATAACCGACGGCATTGAGAGCCCCATCCATACTGCTGAATGATCCCATCACGGCGTGCCCGAGCGCGGAGATAAGCAGGATCGATGCGAGCAGCCAATACGCCCCCGACCTTCTCACGAGTCGAAGGAAGTCAAGGTGACTTTGCCAATTCCTCAAGACCACGCCGCAAACGATAGCCAGCATCGCGGCCGTGCACATGTAAGCGACTTCACGAGGCACGTTGGGCACATAGACAAGAAGGCTTGTCAATACCACTGAGGCCACGAGGAATCTCACGCGCCATCGATGACTTCCCCTCGGCTCACCCGTGCTCTGATCGACTTCAAAGCGATTGACTTCGCTCAATATCGTTTCCGGCAGGCGACCACGGTCCGGATGAACTGGTCAGTCCTGTGTACACGTGATTCCCAAGAGTGGCCCTTCTCTACCAAGTCACGCCCAGCTTTCCCCATGAGACGCGCCTGCTCGGGATTGGAGAACAGGTAGGCCACCGCTTCTGCCAAGGCCGCCGGAGCCTCAGGCTCCACCACAAACCCACAGTTTGCCTCGCGCACTAGGTCCGCCATCCCAGGGAAATCGGACACAATGACCGGCACTCCGCATGACAGGCTTTCGAAGAACTTCAGAGACAGGGGGCCCTTAATGGCATACCCATCCGTATTCTCCACAGGGCTCAGCGTGGCGAAGCTCTTTGCGACCAGGCCTGGGATATCGTTATACGGAATCAGCCCTACATATCGGACGTTTCCCCCCGGTGCATGAAGCGCCTCCTCAACCCTCCATCGTTCGACGCCATCTCCCGCGACGACCAACATCACTCCTGAAGGCCACGTTGGCTCACTGGCAGCCCGCAGCATCGTGGCAATTCCTTGCCAACGGGCCAGCGCTCCGAAGTACAGCACGTACTGCTCGGTGATTGCGTATCGCTCCGACCGGACAGCATCCGAGTGAAACCGAGCCAGATCGACACCAATCGGTATCGACCTCACGTTCCGGTTCCTACTCTCCTTCCTCACCCAATCAGCCAGCTGCTCGCTGGTCGCAATCAGGCCGTCTGCCAGTCTCAGCTGGGTCCATTGCATGGCGACAAACAGCGGAGCGAGCCACCGGGTCACCGGCCATGCAATGAATAGATCGGAGTATGTCCCGTTCACTTCCTGGATGACCGGGACCCCTGCGATACGCGCCACAATCGCAGCCGGAAGCGCGGCGAAGTGCCAACGGATGTACATCACATCCGGCTTCTGACGACACAGAGCGCGAAGAAGGCTCCACTGCGCACTCACAATGCCGAGGATCCTCCGCATCGGCCCGATCCTTTGCATCCTACTAGGCACTTCCGGCTCGAAGAGACGCACGTCCCACCCGAAGTTGACAAGCCTCTTCGCGATCTCGTGAACATGGGCATACGAACCTTGCCCCTCGAGTGTCGCTTGAAGACACAGATACCACAGGCTCTTGGCCATTGGATTCCGTGATCCCGCGTGCACCTCCTTCCCTTTCGCCTCCGCAATCATCGAGGCCTCCACCAGCCGAAATAGCCGTAGCGTAACAGCAACGGCCACGAGAGTGATGAGATGGCGACGTGCTTACACAGGCCAAGCCTTACCTTCCACTCAGCATCAGATTTGATGAGAATCTCTCCTGTCTGCATTGCCATGCGATTGCCGCCGCAGAGATGGCCATCCTCAAGGATGACGCTGTCCTTGCCGGTGAAGAAACGGAGCTGTGGTCCGAAATCGACTTGAAGAAGAGAAAGCAGCCTCGCAAGCGCATCGCGAGGGCTTCGGCATAGATCCTCATAGCGGAGCCGAGCATGATGCCTGATGGATCTGCTCCTCGCGGCAACCTCGGCGAGAATGTTCGAAGCATTCCAGGCAAGGGTGCTCCTTGCGAGGGACTTCACAGGGCCCCCTCGAGTCGCGCGCTTTCGAACCAGGGAGTACCTCACCGCTCTGCCGTCACGGACTAGATGGACCAGGCGCACATCGATGCCCGGGACCTGTGCCAGCAGCAATGCATAGAGTGGAGACTTCGAGGAGTCTACCAAGACATCGCATCCACTCGCGTCAGCGATCGCCCGATAGTAGTCCCGCAAGCGGTCGAACAACCAACTCAGCCTTGGCTCCCGGTTCGAAGAACAGCGTCCAGATCTCGGGAAGAGAAGCGAGAGAACGTTCGCCCTTCGGAGCGCCTGGCGAAGGCACGCCCGCATCTCCTCAAGCCGTTCGACCACATCATCATCGTCTCCGAACGCGGCATGCACAACGCACTGCCAGAACGGACACTGCATGAACGGAGCCCCGCAGCTGCAGAATGGCCGCTCTGTATCATACAGGCCAGTAACCACTTCCCCGGCTGAGAGAACCCCGTCGGCTGATCCGAGGAGGCGGTCCAGAAGGGTCGAGCCGCTGTGACCGTAGCCTGCGATGTAGACCACACACACTGCTTGATTGCCAGCACCGTCCATTCTAACCACCCCTCATGATGCTCTTACGATCGTAGTGAGCCGCGAGCGGGTATGTTACGAGACGGATCAGCGAGCTCCGGAGGCGGGGAAGGGATTGCTGCCATTCCTCATCCCTGCGTATGATCAGCTCCCCGCTCTTGAATCTCATCGGATTCCCCGATACGGTGTGATCGACTCTGAGCATCACCTGGTTGTCTTCACCGAACGTCCCCGCCCGCAATGAGCCAAGCCCTGCTTGCCCCAGAACCGCTCGAAGGGTCGCTTCCGGATTGGTAGCAAGGTCCTCGTATCTCAGAACGGTGTAGGAGGCAGCCACAGCTGCGAGGCTGCTCGTGAGCAAGTTGGAGACAATCCACCTCCTTGTGGAATTCACCGCCCCACGCCGAGGCAAGTACGTAGTCTTCTCAGGCACGTCTGGTTTGGGCCGCTTCCGTTGCTTCGAGTATGCGACAGCTCGAGGGTCTCGCACAACGTGCAATACGTGCAACTCGACTCCTGGAGCGTGGCTCAGAGCCCAGGCATGAGATGCGGCTTTGGAGGAATCAACAAGGATCGACTCGCCAGAGACCTCTTGAATCGCCGAGTACAGATGCCACAGGGCCTCGGTGTACATGTTGAAAGCCTCACGATACCTCCTCGTCCGCAGCGACGGGAAGAGGAGTTGCGGGAAGTGGCGAGTGAAGGCTACCTGTCGCTGCAGCCGCAGCATCAGGCCGAAGTCGCAGGTGGGCTGGCCGCTGAAAGCTCTCTCAGTCACTGAGCGCCAGAACGTGCAATCCCCGAACGGCACACCGCAGCCACACAGCTGGTTCTCCTGGTACCCCCGCCTCCAGATGTGGCGAACCTCGCCAAGAGAGATGAATCCGTCCTGCTGACCGAACAGACGGTCGACTAGTGTGCTGCCGCTTCGTGCACAGCCGCCAATGAACAAGACTCTGATTTTCTCTCTCAGCATACGCCTCCGCGCCCCATGCGCCGATGATACCGGCAAACGATTCCCACGGCATGCGAATCCCCACAGCTCAGGGCCTCCACCGTTGTGAACTCGGAGCCGTGCCGAGTGATCGACTGACGCCTAGGTGATTCCGACGTCCAATCGCTCACGCATGCACCCAAGATCTGCGCGTTGATGAGGCGTCCGTCCCAGCAATGCCCGTGTCGCCTAAGCAACCGACTCCACCCTATCGCACCCAAGCCAGGTCTGCGCCCTCATACAAGAGCAGGTCAACAACCGGATCCAGAGAGGTACGGCTCCAGTGCTCGACGCAGTGGCGCTCTTGGTGCCCCGCTGTTTCCGGTACTACCCTGCGCTCCCCTGCCCTCGCAACATCAGCGTGCTGCGGAGGCAAGTATCACTGGCGGCATCGCCGACAACTCCCGCTCGATGCCTCCCCTCAATGGCTGAGGCGGCGCATGGATACC
>CBFCYU010000083.1:0-7394 GCA_965602415.1 uncultured bacterium
TCAGACGCGTGAGACCAAACTCTCAGACACACGTCCGCGCAAATGTCGACACGCGTCTGGCGATTCCCGCTGCAGACCGACATCCTCCGAGTCACTCTCGCCGAACGTCTAGGGTCCTCTCACCACACCAAGCTTTCCGATGTAGTCTCCATGCTCAGCAACGAACCACAGGTCGAAGCCGTCTTGGCCGGGAACGATGGCTACCGGCGACGAGTCTGACGGAAGGTCGTACAGGTAGTAGGTATTCGCAGCCCTTTCAAGATCCCCGATGACGTCGGCTTCCCGATCGACGAACCAGAACCCGCTCCACGCAGCGCGCGCGATGCCCACGGGATGAATGGCACCCGGAATCGGGCACAGATTGACCGTCCCCGTGGCAGTGTCAAGGTCTCCGAGGGCGTTCTGCGTCCATTCGAGAAAGATGATGCCGCCATGCCCCGATGCCTCAACAGATATCGCCACGGTCCCTCCGGGCAAGGCGTAGACCGATGCGAGGTTGGTTGAGGGCTCGAATCCGGTGAGGCCTTCTTCCCTCCTTCCCGGACGGGCATGCCACGCTGCCGCAACGCCTGAACCGGATGCTGGCGAAGGCCTACATAACCTGTGAGAATCCTCCAACGCGAGAAGAAAGGAGACCGGATGAGATCGCCACGGCCATCGGGGATGTTCGGATTCAGCGTCGTCTGGCTCGGCCAGGTCGTGTCGCTACTCGGGACCGGGATGACCCAGTTCGCGTTGACGATCTGGGCGTGGCAGATCACCGGCCAAGCGACCGCCCTCGCGTTGGTCGGGTTCTTCGGGTACTTCCCGCGGATCGTCTTCACCCCGCTCGCCGGGGCATTGGCCGACCGCTGGAATCGAAAGGCGCTGATGATCGCGAGCGACCTCGCCGCCGGCTTGGCGACGGTCACGATCTTTGTCCTGTACAAGACGGGGGGACTCCAAATCTGGCACTTGTTCGCCGCGGCGGCGTTCTCAGGTGCGTTCGGCTCGTTCCAGTTCCCCGCCTATCAGGCGTCGATCTCCCTGATGCTCCCCAAGGAGCAGTACACGCGCGCGAACACGATGCTCGGGCTCGCCCACTCGATCTCGTCCGTCTTCGCCCCGATGGCCGCCGGGGCGCTGCTCGCGTTCATCGGGATCGGCGGGATCATGATGATCGACATCGTCACGTTCTCGTTCGCCGTCGGGACGTTGCTGATCGTCGCCATCCCACAGCCGGCGGCGCATCACGTCGCCGAGGCAAAGAAGCGAAATCTATTCTCCGACTGCGCGTTTGGGTTCCGTTACGTCGCCGCGAGCCGGAGCCTCACCGGCCTGCTCTTCCTCTATTTCGCGTTGAACTTCCTCATGACATCGAGTGGCGCCGTACTGTCGCCGATGATCCTCGCACGAACCGGGGACAACGAACTCGTTCTCGGAACGGTCCAGATGTTATTCGGGATCAGCGGAGTCATCGGTGGGGCTTTGGTCAGCATCTGGGGCGGTCCGAAGCGTAAGATGCTTGCGCTGTTCATCGCGATTCTCGTGACCAGCCTGTTCGGCAACGTCGTCCTCGGCGTCGGCCGCAATCTCTTCGTTTGGGGAGTTGGGGCGTTCCTCACGACTTTCCTTTTGCCGATGGGGAACGGTGCGAGCCACGCGATCTGGCAATCGAAGATCCCGCCCCACCTGCAGGGACGCGTCTTCTCGGCGCGAATCCTCATCGGGCAGATCGGCGGGGCGCTCGCGATTCCGCTCGCCGGTGTCCTCGCCGATCGAGCGTTCGAACCGTTGATGAGCGGCACGAGTACTCTGGCGCAAGCCCTCGTGCCGCTCGTAGGGAGAGGCCCAGGTGCTGGAATGGGCCTGATGTTCGTGCTGTTCGGCCTGGTTGGGGCCGCCGCCGCGATCGGCGGCTACTCGTATCGGCCGATCCGGGAGATCGAACGGATCCTTCCCGATGTCGAGCCGAACGGCTCTGCGGGGCCAACTGCCCCTACCACGTAGCGAGGAAACTAAACGTCAGCGAGGTAATGCCCACTCCGAGGACATAGTCCGTCCCCATGCTGAACTCCAGGCTCGGAGTGAACTCGATCGACATGTCGAACGTGAATCGCCCGACATCGAACAGGTGTACGCTGTTCTCGTCGAAGAAGACCGCCCCCTCGAAATCGAACGGCCCACAGCAGACGTTGTCGTTGGCCTCGATCATGTACATCTCCCAGTAGTCGCCGAGGATCCCCGGCTTGGTGACGAAGTCGCCCCAGAACGAGATCGCGGTAAACTGGACGTTGCCAACGTCGCACTCGAGTTTGAAACCGTCGAAGTGAAGGGCGTTGAAGGTCAGGTTCCCGCTCATCTCCACCCCGGCGTAGAGATCCACGCAAGCAGCCGAGAAGTCGAAATTCGGGCTGATCGTGAGGGACTTCGATTGCACCGTGAACTCTAGCGTCACATCGAAGCTCACCCATGGGAGATTCGAGATAGCGATCCCCGCCGCTTGGAAGACGATCTTCTCGAACCCGTCGCAGTCGAAGTAGATCGTCGAGTCGACCTCCGCACAGCAGAACGGGAAGTCGACGCCGATCTGAGCTGCGGAGTAGTCGAGATCGCATTCTCCCACCGGATCATCATCGTCCCCGAACTTGACGGTTGCAGCGATGTCGACTCCCCCGGACGTTCCCCTCGCCCGCAAGGTAAGGAACGCATCATCGTCGTACAACTCGAACGTCCCGCTGAACGTCACCCCGGCGATCTGCACCGTCGTCGTCGTCGTCCACTTTTTGAACTCCGGAACGTCCGGGTCGAAGACGAGCGATGATGAGACGGTGAACCCACCGATCACGCCGATAGAGGAGAAATTCTGACCCGTCCATCCCGAGTCGTCGAGTGCGCTCAGCGAGCTGAAGGTCCAATCGCCAATCGTGTACTTAGCAAGAAACTCAGTCGAGTAGTAGACAGCCTCTGCGTATGAGGGGGACTGCGGATTGATCTTAATGTCGAGCCGCCAATGCCCGGTCAACGCTTGAGCCGAGCCGGCCAGTGCGAGTCCGATCACGATCACAGCACCGAGTATGAATGCACGTCGCATCGCCTTACCTCCTGATTCGAGACATGTCGCCGAAGAGGGACTGAGGACAGCAGATGGCACGGCCCTGATGGGGCGAAGGCAGGTACTCGGGAAGCGTCGGTGCCCCTGGCTGGGTACGCACGCTCCCAGTCAGGCCGATCCGCGGTCGCGCAGCCTGTTCGTCCATGTCGTTCGCCAGCATCGTCGGCCCCTTGTTCCGGAAACCAGCGGCTAGCAGACACCCGGTTGCGAATAGGCTAGCGCAGACCGAAGCGCTGTGCCGTTCTGCGCGATCCATCCGGAGCGGACATTCGTCCCCGCGGCGGAGCACGCGTCGCGCCCCACCCGTGCCTGTCGCTTCCGCGCGCACTCGGTCCACGCCCGAAGGTACGGAGACTGAGAAGATCATGTACTTGATAGATGACAGATAAAGTACATAATAGCGAGTTGGTGATACATAGTGAACAACACGCAAGTCGGTGAACCGATCCACCGCTGGGACCCAAGAAGGAGACACCGAATACAGGATCTGCCGGACGCGGATCGACCACGTGAGAAGCTGGTCCGCAGAGGCGCCGCTTCGCTTTCCGACGTCGAGCTGCTCGCGGTGTTGCTCGGGAGCGGAACGAAGCGGACCGGCGTCCTCGATCTCGCATCGAGGATTCTGCACATCCTCGATGGGCACCTCGATCCCAACCATCTCGATAAGCTGCAATCCATCGCTGGCGTCGGAAGGGCGAAGGCGTGTCAGATCGAGGCCGCGCTTGAATTGGCTCGACGGCACATCGCCAAGGGGCGGCACGTCGTTCGGGAAGCAGCGGACGCCCTTCCCTATCTGCAGTCGATCCGAGCGAAAAAACAGGAGCACTTCGTCTGCATTTCGCTGAACGGGGCCAGCGAGGTGATCGAATCCCGCGTCGTGACGGTCGGACTCCTCGACACGAACCAGGTCCATCCTCGCGAGGTGTTCTCCGACCCGATCGCCGATCGCGCCGCGGCCGTCCTCGTCGCCCACAACCACCCGTCGGGGACGCTTGAGGCCAGCCCGGAGGATCTCGCCCTCACTCGCCGGATCGTCAAGGCGGGCGATCTGCTGGGAATCCGTGTCCTCGATCACCTGATTGTCACCGAGGAAGGGTTCCTGTCACTGAGAGAGGAGGGGCACGTCTAGGTCGGATCCGAGAGAACCTGTCACCTAGTCAGCGGAAACTCGAACGCAGCAATGAACGGCCATGGAACGCGCCCGGCGACGCGGATGAGCATCAGTCTGTACATGACCGGGACATAGGCCATCATGCCAACCGGCGCGGGAACCGTCGCCGAACCGGGCGTCTTCGCCAATGACTAGACGAGGACGAACTGAGCGAGACGGCTCCCGATAGGGGGCAGCGCCCGCCCACGCTGCAGCGACAGGAAGAGCGACCTGCAGCACTCACGATTCCGCGTAATCCTCTCTCTCCTTGCCGCCGTGTGCCTTCACCCCGAATGGCTGCCCTCATCGCCCGGTCGGACCGCCTCGAGTCCGTCCTCAAGCGAACGTGCCGCCCCCATTCGCCGGAGAGCGGCACGTGCTTCCTTTGAGGATCCCGGCTAGAGCAGATCCATCGCGGCGGTCAACGAGATGTCGGTCGACCAACCGGCATCTCCCGTGTCTTTCGTGAACGACGCCTGGATCAGGATGTCGATTCCCGCGATGTCGAAGCCGATTGCGACACCGGCGGAGTGACTCGCCGTCGCCACGAGACCGGCCGGCTTCACCCGCTGAAGAAAGTAGTCCGCGATCAACGTGCTCTCCTCGGTGAGCTTGTACTCGTAGCTGAGCGACGCGTTCAGCGTGTTCTCGCTCATGATGTCGAACGGCCCTGAGTAGCTCGCGTAGAAGAGGAGCTGATCGTCCGGACCGGACGCAAACGCCGCGTCGGCCGATCCCCCGACGACGACGTTCTGAGCGCCGCCGTACGGATCGATCAGCTCGTACCCGATCCCAGCCTGAATTGCCCAGCCGCACCGGCGGTGGTCCCCGCCCCTCAGGATGATTTCCTCGGTCGTCAGCAGCGCGCGCGCGTCCAGATTGACGCCGGCCACGCCCTCGATGAACGATTCGATGTCGGCAACCAGTTCCTGCAGCGATTCGTACTCAATCCGGCGTCCGATCGCGCCGGCGATCGCCAGCAGCACGTCGTCGGCGAGCGGATCGACGAACGCTCCCAGATCGAGGAGCTCCTTCTCGATCGTGATCGCCTTGGCCAACGGCGTGACGTCGCTGAAGCGACCGATCCCGACCCCCACCCGTACGTCAACCCCAGGTCGGGGTTGCCCCGTCGCCATCGACGCCTCCAAGCCTCCGAACGCGAACAGCAGGGCCTCCTCCATCGGGTAGTAGCGGAACGTCGCCGCGCCCTGGCCAAGCCATCCGGTCGGGAGAAACTCGTTCAGCGTCAGCTCAGCCGCCCCGCCCAACGAGAACCCGTAGTTCGGCGAATCGAACAACTGGTCGTAATCGAGAGCCAGCCGTCCCGAGTTCACGTCGACTCCAACCGTGTTCGCATCGTTGTAGTAGCGGTAGCCGAACGATAGCCTGGCGTCGGTCAGTGCCGTCCTCGGAGAGCGGTAGTCGCAGACCGAGAGCCCCCATCCTTGTACACCGAGCGCCAGCAGTAGCATAACCACCCCGAGAATCCCCATCTTCTTCATCGCGCACCCCCTCCTGGATTTGTGCAATGGTCTACAGTGTAGGCAAAGGAACCCTCACTGTGAAGCGACGCTGTCAAGGGTCAAAGCGAGCCGAATGCCGGCAGGAGGGCTACTCAGCCTTTCGATAGGCCCACTTGCCGAGATACCAGCGATTGCACGCGCCGCAATGCCTGACTACAGGAACGTCCACACTATGGACCGTTGGCCGGTTCAGCTCTCCGGTCATCCGCGCCGCCCACTTCTTGTGGGTGAACGTCCAAGATGAAGCCAGAGCCCCATCGACCTCGGCGACCAGCCGCTCGCCACACTGTGGACAGCGCCCGCACCGCACCCGTAGCCTGTCGATCCATCCAAGGCGCTCTGCCCGAACGTCCTTCTGTTCCATGAGTTTCAGTCTATCACAGGCTGTACGATTCTATGAAGCACCGCCAGTGAGGGGCGGTTGATCCCGACACGGCTCCCCCCCAAGATGGACCGACAGAACGCCGGAGGGAGATCCACATGCTGCCGACACCACTCGCTTGGGTCAAGAAGATCCTGCGGATCCTGAAATCGAATCTGTCGCCGAACCAGGTCGCGTTCGGGTTCGCACTGGGGATCTTCGTCGGGATCCCGCCGATGGGGCTCCACGTCATCGTCCCGTGCACGCTAGCTCTCCTTGCCCGCTGCTCGTTCCGCTCGTTCTTGATCTCGTTCGGTCTGTTCAAGCTGATCTCCCTTGGTGTTGCCCCCGGGGCGTATTCCATTGGGCGATGGTGTCTCGATTCGAGCCGTGGCCTCGACGCGCTCTGGCGGTGGCTCTTCCACCTTCCGGTGCTCGCCCCGATGGGGTACGGCCGCTATCTCCTGTTCGGGAGCCACGTCATCGCGCTGGCGATCGCCGTCCCCGTCTTCCTCCTGATTCGCCTCGTTGTCGTCTGCTACCGGGATTCGTTCTCCGGCTGGGTCGCCGAATGGCGCGTCTCCGGCTACCTGCGGGAGAAGCGCGGCGTTGGGTTGGCGCGCCGCTTCCTCGCCGGTGGCGAAGCGAAGTACGCGATCGTGCCTCCGCCTCGCGGCCCGTTCCGCTACGTCCGAAGAGAGATGCTGATCGGCCTGCCGATCGTCTACGCCGCCTGCTATCTCCTCGCCGCGGTGATCGTCCCGTTCTTCGCCGGCACGATCGCCACCTCGACCGCATCGTGGGTGATCGGAAGCAACGTAGGGGTGCAGGAGAGCTCGTTCAGCCTGTTCACCGGAAGCTTGGTCCTCGACGACCTCGTCATCCAGGATCCAAACGCGCCCGAGGAGAACCTCCTTGAGATTCCCCGGCTGATTCTCAACGCTGGGATGATCCCGCTCCTGTCGAAGCGCGTTGTGTTCGATCGCGTGGTCATCGCCGACGCGTCGCTCCACGTAAAGCGAGAGACCGACGGGACGATGAACGTCGACAACGTGACCTCGGGCTGGAACGTCAACGGATACCTCGACTGGGCGGCGGAGCACGCCGTGCGCGTCGACTGGCTCGGGCTGCTGCGCCGATTCCTGGAGTATCTCGAGGATGCCCGCCCGCTCGCGGCGCGGGGCGGCCCCCCCCCCCCCCAACCCGGGGGGGGCGGGTTGGGCGCCCTCCCCCCGCCCCCGTGGGGGCAACGCAACGAGCGCGGTG
>CBFCYU010000084.1:0-7370 GCA_965602415.1 uncultured bacterium
GATCGCTTCCGAGGTCTTCGGAACCATCGCAGCAGCGTACTCGAGTTCCCCATGGTGGGAGATCATGATGTGTTCGAGCAAATCGAGCAGGCGGGGGTCCGGCCACGACTGCTTCGCCGCGGCCTCTCGAATCATGTCGCGGCCGAGAAGGAGGTGCCCGATGAGCTGTCCCTTGAGGGTGTAGCTGACGGCAATCGGGTTCTCGAATTCGACGATCTTTCCGATGTCGTGGAGGATCGCTCCGGCGACTGCGAGGCCGCGACGGAGCCCGAGATCGGGGTTCTGCTCCGCGTACGCCAACACGCCCTCCGCGACCTCGAGCGTGTGCTCTAGGAGTCCGCCCAAGTACGCGTGGTGCTTTGACGACGCGGCGGGGAACTCCCTAAGTTGTGGTTCGTGCTGCGCCAAGAGATCGAGAGTGAGCTGACGGAGCGGGTCGGGCTCGACGGTCTGCGCCATCGCGAGGAGATCGTTCCACATCTCGTCGACGTCCCGTTCGGTCGACGGGACGAGGAGTGCGGGGTCGAACCCCGGGACCTGTCCCGATTCTCGTTCGGCCGGCGTCAATCTGCGGATCGACTCGATGATCAACTGGAGGTTGCCGCGGTACGTCTCGGATCGGCCCTCCACGGAGACGAACTCACCCTCGTCGAATTGGCTCGCGTACCGCTGAGCTGCCTCGGACCACGCTCGGGCGGAGAGCGTCCCGGTCCGATCGGCCAGGAGGATTTCGAGATACGGATCCCCGGTCCGCGTCGATCGCTGTGCCTTGCGTTTCACGAGAAAGCATTGGCTGATCCGCTGCCCCTCCCGAATGTCGCTAATCGGGATGTGAAGGAGTGAGTAGGGGATCTCACCGCGGGCTTGATCAAAGAGTCGCTCTGAGGCCATGCCGTCCTTTCCAAAGGCAGAGTGTAGGGAGTGCACCGCTGAAGTCAAACGATTGCCGCCAAGCCGAGGCTCGGCTACACCCTGTGCCCGGGAAGGAGCAGCCATGGCAGATGCGGATCTGACAGGGATCTTGCGTGACGCGATGGAGGTGGAGCGCGACGGATTCACACTCTACACCCTTGCGCCAGAAGGGAGTACTGGAACGAGGATCGCTTCGCTCCGCTGCCATCATGGTCGAGACGGACAAGCGGGCGCACCGTGCGCCCGCTCGTTGTTTGTGCTATGGCTCTCGGGGGACTCAGGTATCGCAGGTTGCCGGCGGCGGGGTCGGAACGAGAGGATGGGTCACCAGCGGGAAGTTGTCCTGGTCCCCGTCGCTCGTGATCAGATACGGCGAATCCCAGATCCCGTCCTCTTCGGCGTCGATCGCGTTGTATCCGCCCCAGTAGTTGCCCGCAATTCCGTTATCCCAGAGATTCGGATCGTCGGTGTGGGCGTGGTGGAGGTTGTCGACAAACGCGTTGTCGGCGATGTAGTTGGCCGTCGAGCCGAGATTCAGATAGATCCCCATGTGTGACTCGCTGACGTAGTTGCCGATCAACTCGTTCTCGTTCGATGCGTCGAACCAAATCGCCGTGTCGTTCCGGTCGAACGTGTTTCCCAGGATCTGATTCACAACGGAGAAGTAGGCGTGAATGCCGTCCGTGTTGTCGGAAAATGCGCAGTTCGAGACGCGATTCAGCGTCGCGAAGTTGAGCGTCACCCCGGCCCAGTTTCCCTCGAAGTGACAGTCCTCGACGCATCCGTTCCTCACGTAGCTCAAGTAGACGGCCGACTTGGCCGCCCCGGTGATCTCGACGTTGCGGATGACGAACGCTCGCGTGGTTCCGTGAATCCGGATTCCGTACTCGTCGTAGCCAGCGTCGATCACCCAGTTCTCGATGACGTAGGGGTCGTTGAGGTCACCTGACCCGGAACAGACCCCGTTCTCCACGGTGAACTCGTAGTCGTTGGAAATGACGATGGCACGGTGCTCAACCAGATCTCCCGCGAAAGCGAGTGAGCCGATGAGAACGGACAGGAAGGCGACACAACAGAGAGCAGCACCCCGCTTCATGGTTCACACTCCTTTAATGATCAGACTATACGCTGGTTCCATCATACCAACTGATCGAGCGAGTGTGAAGGCTCGGGTGCCCACGAGGGCGGACATCTGACCGATGGACTAGTGGCGGAAATGTCTGCGCCGGAGCGACTGCCACAGGGTCACAGGGACGCCCCGACGCCGGAATGGAAAGACGAGGACCAGCCCAGCAACGAACCCTCCGATGTGCGCGAACCACGCTACACCACCCGAACTGCCGAAGGAACCGGCCCCGCTGACCACCTGGAGGACGAACCAGAACCCGAGGAGGAAGACCGCGGGCACGGCGATCAGGCGGAGGAAGAAGAAGATCGGGATGATCGTCAGCACCTTGGCGTACGGGTAGAGCATGAAGTAGGCGGCGAGGACGCCTGCAATCGCTCCGGACGCGCCGACGAGCGGAACCGAACTGCCCGGTGCGATCGCGATCTGGGCAAATGAGGCGACCGCACCGCAGAGCAGATAGAAGACGAGGAACCGGACCGGACCCATCGCGTCCTCGACGTTGTCGCCGAAGATCCACAGGTAGAGCATGTTCCCGAGAACGTGCAAGATGCTCCCGTGGAGGAAGATCGACGAGAGGAGCGTCAGCCAGATGGGGACCGGGATCGTCGGCGGAAGATCCGTCCCACTGAGCAGCTCGGCCGGCGTGAGGGCGTACTGCATTAGGAACCAGTCGTCCTGCGCGATCGCGTAGGTCGAGGCCGACTGACCGGGGAGGCGCCGTGTGGTGTACGCGTAGTACGGGTCGAAGATCGGCGGGTTCTCGTGACCCGCTTGGATCCAGGCGTACCGCTCGTCCGACCAGTTGTCCCACAGCGGCTCGTGCGTCCCGAGATACCCCTGGTAGAGAAAAACCAACAGGTTGATCGCGATCAGCGAGACAGTGACGACGGGAAAACGCCCGCTGCGGATCATGTCGCGTATCGGGATCATGGACCGATGGTAGCGCCGCCACAGGGCGGCGGGCAAGGAATTGATCTTCCGTGGATCCCGATTACACTCTTCGGCGCAAAGGAGGCCCGATGGAGCTACTGAAGAGGCTGTGTGAGGCGGCGGGAATCCCCGGGTACGAGGTCGAGGTCCGGAAGATCGTCGAGGAGGAACTCAAAGGACACGTCGACTCCGTCGCGACCGACGCGTTGGGGAACGTGATCGCCCACAAGTCGGGCGAGGGTCCGGTCGTCGTCATCGCCGGACACATGGACGAGATCGGGTTCTTCGTCAGCCACATCGAAGAGAAGACGGGGTTTCTTCGGATCAATCCCGTCGGCGGGTTCGATCCGGTAAATCTCGTCGCGCAGCGGGTCGTGGTGCACGCAGAGACCGGTGACCTGATCGGCTGCATCGGTCGGAAAGCGATCCACATCCTCCGCGAAGAGGAACGGAAGAAGCCGCTCGATCTGCGCGACATGTTCGTCGATCTCGGCCTACCTGCGGAGACGGTCGAGGAGAAGGTGCGGATCGGCGACCCAATCACACTCCGTCAGGACTTCATCGAGTTCGGCGATCTGGTGTCGTGCAAGGCACTCGACGACCGCGTCGGCGTCTACGTCGGCATCGAAGCGCTCAAGCGTGCCAAGAAGCCCGCCTGCGATCTGTACTTCGTCGGGACGACGCAGGAAGAGGTGGGTTTACGCGGCGCGCGCGTCGCCGGGTTCTCGACGCACCCCCAGATCGGGATCGCACTCGACGTGACCATCGCCGCCGACACGCCGGACGTGCCGCCGAAGGACCGAGTGACACAGCTCGGGAAGGGCGTCGCGATCAAGGTACGCGACAGTGCGTCGATCTCCCACCCAGCGCTCGTCCGCGCGATGCGGAGGCTCGCGAAGGAGAACGGAATTCCCTATCAGATGGAAATCCTCCCGCGCGGCGGGACTGACGCCGGCGGACTGCAGATGGCGCAGGAAGGTGCGGCGGTGATCACGCTGTCGATCCCGACCCGGTACGTCCATTCGGTCGTTGAAAGCCTTCATCCGGATGACGTCGAGGCGACGATCAAGCTGCTCGTTGCGTTCATCGAGAGTGCCGACAGGGTCGACTTGGCGGGATGAGCACGCGGACGCTGTTCGCCGACTTCGAACTCGTCGCAACGATGGACGCTGCCGACCGCGAGCTGGCCGGCGGCTACGTCCTCGTCGAGGGAAACAGAATCGTCGATGTCGGCGAGGACGCGGCGGGGATCGAGGCCGACGAGGTCGTGCGCGGGGCGGGGAAGATCCTCCTCCCCGGACTCGTCAACACGCACCATCACCTTTACCAGTCGCTGTTTCGCAACGTCCCCGGCGCGTCGGACGCGAAGCTGTTCGACTGGCTGGTCTTCCTGTACGAGCGGTGGAAAGGGCTCAACGAGGAGGCGATGCGCGTCGCGGCGACGATCGCGTGCAGCGAGCTGCTCCTATCGGGCGCGACGACGACGACCGATCACTGCTACGTCTATCCGGCGGGCGGGGGAAACATCCTCGCTGCCGACATCGAGGGGGCGCAGAGGGCGGGGATCCGATTCCATCCGTGTCGCGGCTCGATGTCCCTCTCGAAGAAGGACGGCGGTCTCCCGCCCGACTCAGTTGTCCAGACGGAAGACGAGATCCTCGCCGACTGCCAGAGGATGATCGAGCAGTATCATGAGCCCGGGCCGTTCGCGATGCTGCGGATCGCGCTCGCCCCCTGCTCCCCATTCTCGGTGACGGCCGACCTGATGCGCGAATCAGTGAAGCTCGCCAAGGAGACCGGCGTGCTGTTGCACACGCACCTCGCCGAGACCGTGGACGAAGAGGCCTACTGCCTCCGACGGTCCGGGATGCGGCCGGTCGACCTGATGGAGGACCTTGGGTGGCTCCGCAACGACGTCTGGTTCGCCCACCTCGTCGTCCTCAACGAGTCCGACATCGCGAAGCTGTCGGCAGCGAATGTCGGGATGGCTCACTGCCCGAGCTCGAACATGACGCTCGGATCGGGAATCGCCCCGGTAACCAAGATGAAGAACACGGGGATCAAGATCGGGCTCGCGGTCGACGGATCGGCGAGCAACGATACGTCGAACATGATCCGCGAGGTCCGTCAGGCAATGCTCCTCCAGCGCGTCCAGTATGGCGCCGACGCGGTCAGTGCGCGCGAGGCGCTCCGGATGGCGACGATCGGCGGGGCGGAAGTCCTTCACCGAGAGGACGAGATCGGATCGATCGAGGTTGGCAAGGCGGCCGATCTGATCGCGTTCGACCTGAGCGACATCGCATTCGCTGGCGCGCACGCCGACCCGCTGGCGGCGATCGTCCACTGCGCCGCTGATCGGGTCGACTTCGCCGTGGTCAACGGCGAGTGGCGAGTCCGGGACGCCCGTCTGGTCGACGAATCGATCCTCGATCTGATTCCCGTTCACAATCGCCTGTCGAAGGAACTGACCGCGACCCAATGAAGATCTCGGTGGAGATCGGGTTTTCGTTCAAGCGAGAACTCGACGAGGGCTATCGCACGCTCGAGCTTCCCGATGCGGTGACCGTCCGCGATGCGATGGTCGAGCTTGGCCGGCGCTACCCGGCGGTCGAGAGTCGGGTGTTCGATGGGGACGGCGAGATCCGGCGGAACATCAACGCGCTGATCAACGGCGGGAACGTCCAGTCCCGTCAGCGGTTCGAGACGGTTCTTCAAGATGGGGATCGATTGACAATTCTCCCTCCAGTCGGCGGCGGATAGCGCAGAGACGACTCCCCCAAGAAAGAGCTCGGCTGGAGAGTAGCGAGGTTTCCCTCGACCCTCCCCAGCCGGTGTGGTGGCTATCCGCAAGGAGGTTTAGCGGAAGAGCGGCATTTCTGCTGCCGGATCAAAGCCTGCTGTCGAGATGTGTGTTCTTTGTGAAGACGAAATGTGCATCCGGTGAGGTCTCAGGACCCGTTAGAAGTCGACAGGAGACTCTATATTGGCCTTCAGAACGTCAGTTCAGGCCTCGCAGTCGATGAGTGGCTGTCAAGAGGCGTCCTCCGTCTCCTGCGTCTTCTGCGTCTTCTGGCGAAGACGGGCCTCGAATCGGTCCGCATCGATGATGAACCGCTCGTGCGTCGCGCGGCCGACGAGTTCCAGTTCGTCATTGACCTCGATCTCGAACCGGAACCTCCTTCGATCGATGTCGACCAACCTAGCAGTCACGGTCACGCGCATCCCGAGCGGGGTCGCGGCGAGGTGATCGAGTTGAATGGAGGTGCCGACCGTCTTCTGACCGGGCGGGAGGAGCCCGTCGACCATCGTCCGGGCGCACTCCTCGCAGAAGCCGACGAGGACCGGCGTGGCGAGGGCGTCGACCAGTCCGCTCCCGAACGCGCTCGCGAGGTGTTCACGTTCGACCGTCCAGGCTGTCTCGTTCGTCGCGCCGATCTCGATCATCGTGTTCTCCTGACCGCTACAGCCGGTACTGGTCGGGCCGTCGGTCGGCCAGCTTGTCGTTGAAGCCTGTGATCCGCTTGTCACGGGCCCTCTCGACGTCGATCTCGACAACGGCCGCCTCGACCCCATCGGGGGAGAGCTGGACGCAGACCTCGCCGTCCGGGCCGACGATCTGACTCTGGCCGGTGTAGACGAGCGTTTCCGAGGTCCGCGACTCCACCCCGACCCGGTTTGCCGTCGCGGTGAAGACGCCGTTCTCCAGGGCGCGGATCGCCATCGTTCGCTGCGCGAGATCGGGCAGGACGAGATTGGCTGGGTGGGCGATCACGTCGGCCCCTTGGAGAGCCAGGCTCCGGGCCGACTCGGGGAAGAAATGGTCGAAGCAGACCATCAGCCCGATCCGAGCGATCCCGACGTCGATGACCGGAAACGACCGATCCCCCGGCGAGAAGTGCTGCTTCTCCTCGTAGAACAGGTGGACCTTCCGGTAGCAAGCGAGGAACCCGTTCGGCCCGACGAGAACCGCCGAGTTGTATAAGCGCTTCCCATCTGACTCCGGCAGGCCCGCCACAATGCGGCATCCCTGTTCAGCGGCGTGTTCCACCAACGCGCCCGTTGTGGAACCGCCAGGAACTGGCTCGGCCAGTTCCCCGAGCTCCGGCAGCCCGGCGACGATGTGGCAGTTGTGCAGCCGGGCGTGTTCGATCAACGCCTGCGTCGTCGGGCCGTAGGGGACCGGCTCGGCCAGTGCGCGAGCTTCGCTCGCGTTGACGAACTGGTACCCGCTGGCGAACAGCTCCGGCAGGACCCAGAGATCCGCGCGCTCCCGGCCGATCAGGGCCAATGCTTCCGCGATGTTCCGACTTGGCTCTCCGAACAGGGGCGACGTCTGAGCGATTCCGATGCGCATGGTGCTGAGGATGGTACCAGCCATTCTCGTGAAGGGCACGTGGTG
>CBFCYU010000085.1:0-7338 GCA_965602415.1 uncultured bacterium
CCTCGAGGAGCCGATCCCACAGCCATCGGGGGGAAGAGCCTCCCAGGTAGATCTCGTAGCCGAGAGGCTCGCCGGTGTAGCCGGTCCGTGCGACGATCAGCTGCTGTCCGTCGACGGTCAGCTCGCAGAACCCGGTCCGCTCCAGCGCGCCGACGGCCAGTCGCTCCTCGGGCCCAAGAAGCGGTTCGAGGATTTCGCGGCTGAGCGGTCCCTGAAGAGCGATGTCGATCACCCCGCGATCTCGTTTTAGATCGCGAATCTTCACCTTCGGGGACGAACGACGCGCCGGGATATCTTGGTCGATCAGGTACCGGCCGTCGTTGACGCCGGTCAGCCATTCCCAGTCCTTCGCCTCATTGACGGCGTTGACGACCATCAGGTATCGATCGGCGGCGCGGCGGTAGATCATTACGTCGTCGAGCATCCGTCCGTCCGAATCGAGAAGGTACGCGTAGTGGGACTGCCCGTCCTCGAGCCACGCGGCGTAGTTCGACGTGACCACGTTGAGGAAGTTGGTGGCGTGCTCACCGCTGATCTGGAAGACTCCCATGTGCCCGAGATCGAACAGCCCGGCGCTCTCCCGGACGGCGCGATGCTCGTCGAGGGCCGACGTGTACCAGACCGGCATCTCCCACCCGGCGAATGGGACAAGGCGCGCACCGAGTCCGACATGGGCGTCGTAGAGCGTCGTTCGCTGGAGGGTCTCAGGCTTCCGTTCGCTCCACGAAAACGCCACGCGGTTTGGGTCTGGCTGTGTCGGTTCGAGGAGATGCTGGCCGACGAAGTAGGGCTTGTGGACGGCGAACTGCTCGGGGGATCGGGCGTACGCATCTGCGATGGTCATCCCGTTCCCCTCGGCGCCGATTGGCAGCGTCAGCCAGGCGCGCGCCGATTCGGGGATTGCCTCCTCGGGGATCTCCTCGACAACGGCCGGTCCTTGGACCTTCCGGAAGACGTCGTTCGGGTCGAACACGACGTACCCGTCGGCAAGACCTGAGAGCCACGTTGACACGGAGGTCCCGTTCTCCCGCGGCGCGAAGACGAGGTAATCCTCGTCCCCGATCTGTCCGATGACGATCTCCGAGAGGAGGGTCCCGTCCTCGTCGAACAGAAACGTCGGGCACGGCTCGCCCGGCTTGAGCGAGAGGAGATCGGCCGGCGTCGCCTCACTGAGCAGGGCGCGGACCCGTCCGCTGTGGAGTCGGAGAATCGTCCACGGTGATCCGCTCTGCCTGCGATCGTCGTGTACGGAGACCGATGGATCGATCCGCCCGATCAACGCGCGAACGTCTCGCCTGGCCGACTCGAGAACCGAGAGGGAGGTCTTCCCGCGGGAGAGTTCCCCCGTGAGGCCAATGTACTCGAACGGTTGGATGCTCCGGAGGACGCGGGCGATGATCCCCGCGAGGATTTCCATCTCTTCCCTTCCCATCCCGCGCTGCGTCACCCACGGGGTTCCCAATCGGATCCCGTGCGCGTCGGCGGCACTCGTGTCGCCCGGGAGCGTGTTCTTGTTGCAGACAATGCCAACGAGATCGAGGATGCGCGACGCGATCTCGCCCATCATCACGAACCCGGTGTCGGACTCGATCTCGCGCAGATCGACGAGGAGAAGGTGCGTGTCGGTCCCGCCGTAGGCGAGGGTCAACCCGTGTTCGCGCAGTGCATTGGCAAGATGCGACGCGTTTTCGACGATCCGCCGCTGGAGGTCACGGAATTCGGGGGACTGAGCCGTCTTGAACGCGACGGCGAGGGCGGCGAACTTGTTGACGTGCGGTCCTCCCTGCAAGCCGGGAAAGACGGCCGCGTCGATCTTCTCCGCGATCTCCGGATCGGTCGACAGGATCGTCGCCCCGCGCGGCCCGCATAGCGTCTTGTGACTCGTGAACGTGACGACGTCGGCGATCCCGATTGGGTTCGGATAGACGCCGCCGACGATCAACCCGGCGGTGTGGGCCACATCGGCGAGGAGGATCGCCCCGACGTCATTGGCGATCTCCCGAAAGGCCTGCCAATCGGGTTGCCACGGGTATGATGTGAATCCGCCGATGATCAATCGCGGGCGGTGCTCCTCGGCCAATCGCCGGATCTGTTCGTAGTCGAGCCGCCCGGTCTTCGGGTCGACTGAGTACGAGACGATCCGATAGCGCTTCCCGGTGACATTGAACTCCGAGCCGTGCGTCAGATGGCCGCCCTCGGTGAGGGCCATTCCCATCACGGTCTCTCCGGGCAGGACAAAAGCGTCATAGACGGACAGGTTGGCGGCAGCGCCGGACAATGGCTGTACGTTAGCGTAGATCCGTTCCGCCGGAATCTCGGGGGTGGCGAACGCCTTGGCGGCGCGCCGCCCGGCAAGCGACTCGACGAGATCGGCAAACTCGGTCCCCTTGTAGAAACGGCGGTCAGCGTACCGGCGGTAGCCGGCGAGTTGCACATCGATCTCGGCCAGACGGTCGGTGGGAGCGCTCATCATCGCCTTCCGGGGATACCCCTCGGCGTAGATGCTCGAAAAGACCGACCCAAGGGCCTCGCGCACCGGCGCCGGGGTCAGACTCTCGGACGGGATCAGGACGATCTTATCCCGTTGACGGCGCTCTTCGGCGGCGATGAGGGCCGCTGTTTGGGGGTCGACGTCGATCAGGCGCGGCGTGCGAGAGTGACTCATGTTCGATCGTTCCTCCCTGGAAAGGGTTCGGGATGAAGTCTACGAACAAGATCTCGACCTTTCCAGCTGGCCATGGCGAGGAGGTACAGGCCGCCGCTGACGAGCGAGTGGCCTCCCAACAAGACCGGGATCGGTGCGTCGACCGCGGCTTGCGTAAACGCGCGCCAGCGTGGGTCGACGACCTCTTCAGCGCGGAACAGGTCGCTGGCGAACCGGTCGGAGGCCGACGGTAGTCGTCCATCGATTGTCAGAAGAGGTCGCGTGTCGATGACGACCGCGTCCGTGATCTCCGCCCATCGTTCGAAGAAGGCAGTGGGACCGTCTTCGCGAAGAATACGCTGCAACAGGAGGGGGCGAGAATCCCCGTAGGCGCGCATCCCGCGCCCTTCGACGACACCGGCGGTCCGGCAGGCGACCTGACGCTCGAAGGCCCCCCACGTCGTCGGATTGACCCGACCGGAGAGATGGACGAAGGACGACCGGTCGGCCAGATGCTCGCAGACGGCGGGGAGCGTCGGATGCTCGAACGTGCTGGTCTTCAGGAAGCGTCGCATGCTGGCACCGCCACGGCCCGAGGAACGAAGGAGGAGAAGATCGGTCGGCGTGTCGATGTCGAACTCCGTCTCGACCGAGCGCAGGAGAGGGAAGCAAGGGATCCCCACGTCGGACAGGGCGAAGCCGAGGCCGTTGTCATCCTTCGGGAGTGAGGAAGTGAGGACTGCCGACGCAGAGGCGAAAACGGCGAAGTCGCACGAGTAGAAGTTGTTGAACAGCACGCCCGGATCGTCTCGCTCGGCGAATGCGGTCAGGGTATCGATCGAGTCGCTGCTCAAGAGACCTCCGCTCCCACTGCCGAAGTAGAGGAGAGCGTCGATTCCGTGTTCGTGGACCAGCCGCTTCAGGGTATCGCCGAGATGGAACGGACAATCGCGATCCGGATGGACGAGGCGCACGTCGAGCGAGCGAAATGGTTCGGCGGCGTCACCGTCGGGTGTCACAACGATGATCTCATCGACCGAGGGTCGGAGAGCACGGATCAGGTCGTCGGTCGACGCGAGCCTCCCGGCCTCGACGAACCGCTCAGCCTCCGTCGTTCCCATCGGGGGATGGAAAACTGCAGCAACGATTCGCTTCACTCGGTGACCTCCGGATGAGTCGACCCTCGAGCCAGGATATCGAGTATATCGATCGTCCCAGGTTTGAATAGCGGCTCGTTCTGGCTTCCGCAACGCGGCGACAGGAGGCACGACGGGCACCCCACGCTGCAGGGGCAGTCGCGGACGAGCTTGTGAGCCCGCTCGGCGAGGCGATCGAACGCATCGAGCAGAGCGTGTGCGAGACCGGCTCCGCCCGCGATGTCGTCGAACAGGACGATCGTCGGTGCCTGGGTCTGCACGTGGATCGGGGCGGAGAGTCCGCCGACGTCCGTCGCGTCGCACAGCACGAGAAGCGGCGCCATGGCGATCAGCGCGTGCTCGGCCCCGTGAAGCGATCCGAGGAGGTGTTCGGGCGAAAGCTCGGCAATCCTACCTCGGAAGGCAATCCACATCGCGTCCGTCTCGTAGATATACGGAGGAAGATCGAGCGGATGGACCGACACGGCCCGGTCGGCGTGGATCGTCTTATAGCCGAGGAACGATTCCGTGACACGAACCCGCCCGGTTCTCAGTTCGTAGCCTGCGTAGGATCGGGTCTCCTCGCAGGAGAGGATCTCGACCTCGGAAGCGCGCAGGCTGTGCGTATGATAGTCAGTCTCCTCCCGGCGGACCTCGACGAGACCCTGCTCGAGATCAAGGCGGTCGACGACGTAGGTCTCACCGCGGTGAAGGTAGACCGCGCCGGGGAACGCGTCCCGCCGGGCGCGAACCGGATCCATCGTTTCGAGCAGCCGATCGGCGAAGGTCATCCGAACCGTCTCTCCGCTCAGGTCATCGAGGGAGACGATTTCGTGGGCCCGACGAAGCCCGCGATAGACGTAGCCTCGGGGCGTCGGAGCGAGGAGCCCTTGCTCGCTCAAACCCCGGGCCAGTTCCGCCTCCGCGGGAGTGAGATTCGCTTCCGGAAGTGGGAGTTCGGCAGCAGCGCAGACGAGGTGCCCGGCCTGTTGGTGTGGGTTGCTCAGGGGGACGACGAGGCGCTCTCTCGTTCGACCGAGAAACTCCTCGGGATGAGAGAAGAAGTACCGGTCGAGCGGGTTCTCGAACGGGACGAAAACGAGAAGAGACGGCTCCGAGCCTCGCCCAGCTCTCCCAGCCTGCTGCCACGCGGACAACAGGCTTCCGGGAAAGCCGACGAGGATCGCCGCGTCGAGGCCGCCGATGTCGATTCCCGCCTCAAGGGCGGTGGTCGACACGACGCCACGGATCGTCCCGTCCCTCAAGCCCTTCTCCAGTGCCCTTCGCTCGTCAGGCAGGTACCCGGCGCGATACGAGACAATCTTCGCCGCGCCGGCTCGGGTCGCGCTCCGTCCGATGACCTCGGCGGAGGCACGGGTCCGAGTGAAACAGATCGTCTGGATTCCGCGCTCGGTGAGAAACGCGAGCAGTTTCGAGACTTGCGACGACACAGAGCGGCTCGGATCGGTCAACGGATCCCAGAACAGGACGCGCTTCTCCCCGCGGCCTGACCCGTCCTCTCGGACGGAGACGGCGTCGCGCCCGGTCAACGCGTGGGCAAACTCCTCGGGGTTGGCCACCGACGCGGACGACAGAATGATCCGAGGGGCCCCTCCGTAGTGGTCGACGATCCGTAGCAATCGCCGCAGCAAGTACGCCACGTTGCTCCCGTAGACGCCGCGGTAGTGGTGCGCTTCGTCGACGACCAGGGCGCGTAGGTTGGCAAAGATTCGGGACCACTGATGGTGCCAGGGGAGATACTGGTGGAGCGCGTGGGGATTGGTGAGGACGATCCGTGACGTGCGCTTGATCCGGTTTCGGCTCGACGTGGGCGTATCCCCGTCGTACGTTGCGGGCTGGAGGTGAAGGCCGCAGCCAGACTCGATGTCGTGAAGCTTCTGCAGTTGATCGTTGGCGAGGGCCTTGAGGGGGTAGAGATAGAGGGCGCAGCCGCGGGAGTCGTCGTCCAACGCCTCGAGGATCGGAAGATTGAAGGCGAGCGTCTTACCGGAGGCCGTCGGGGTCGTGATGATCGCGTCCTCACCGTTACGAAATGCCTCGATGACCTTGGCCTGGTGTCGATACAGGGTGATCCCACGAGCCTCGAGATGGTCATGAAAGGCCGTGGGAAGCGCGACGGTCGAATACTCCGCACCGGAACCGGGCCGGACGGCCGCATGGGCGATCTGGCCTCGGTACCAGGCCGATCGCTCGAGGTCGCCGACGAGCCCGTCAAGCATCGTCGGCCATCTGTAGCAGGCGTCCCAGCAGGACGACGAGGCTGGCGATGTCTTGCTCGCTGTGATTGACGATCGGAACCAGATAGGAGGCGTTTCCGGTCTCCAGGTAGGCCGTGTAGTGGATCGGGACCTCGGCGCTCGGAAGATCGTTCGACCGTTCGATGCCAAGCACGCGGCGTTCGATCGTGCCCAAGTGGCAGTCCGGGACCTCGGCGCCGAACGCACGACGCGCATGGTGAAGGAGATCGACGTGGATCGGGGTGTCGGGGAGTGGGAGGCCGTAGTAGGCGAAACGTTCCCTCAGGATCGTCCAGTCGAAGCTCTTCCCGTTGTAGGAGAGGAGGACGGAGGTGTTTCGAAGATCGGCCTCCATCCGCTCGAGGATCGGGAACTCGGCGCCCAAGGACGGGGCCAAGTACTGGCGGACCAGGAAGCCGTCGTCAACGAAGCGGCCGACGGCGATGAGGAAGATCGGCGAGCCGCCGAGCCCCAGCGTCTCCAGATCGAAGAAGAGGAGCTTCTCGATCGGGAGAAGTCCGAGTGACTGCAGGTGGAGTGGATCGGCGCTCGGCAACCACCGTTCGAGCGAGTGATAGACCGCGGCAGGCTTCAGCGGCATTCCCCACTGCGCCAGCAGCGCATTCGAGGCGCCTCCCCATCGAGGATGATCGCACAGCTCCGGGATCGTCGCGTAGCCATCCTCTCGAAGCTTCGCCGTGTATCGTGCTCCGACTCCGTAGACAAGGCGGAGTTCAGCGAGGAGTGCTCGGGTCGTCGCATCACGACTCACATCGAGTGACGACAGCGAAGTACTGTGCCCGATCGTGAGACACCCTGAAGGATCTGCCACCGCTTCCGGAAACGCGTCCTCCAGAGAGACGACCTCTTCCTGAATACCGGAGGAGATGCTCTGTACTAGGGATCCGGTTCGAACTCGGTCGGCCAACCATCCCACGGTTCTGTCGATCTTCGCCATCGATCCTGGGAGGGCTGAAGAGTGCGTGCTACCGGCGCATCTTCATCGGCTCTCGCTCCCCGACGTACGGCAGAAGGGCAAGCTTGCGCGCGCGGTTAATCTCCAGCGCAACCTGGCGTTGGTGCTTGGCGCAGAGGCGCGTGGCTCTCTTGGGAAGGATCTTCCCAAGTCGGTTCATGAATGGCTTCAGCTCCTGGGGTTTCTTGTAATCCAGGGTTACTTTTCTCTCACACACGCGGCACTTCCGTCTTCGCTTGGTGAACATAACCTAGAAAGGAACCTCCTGCTCGGGTTTGGTGTCGGACTCGGAATCACTCGGGGGTGCGGATGCGGGGGTGTCGG
>CBFCYU010000086.1:0-7320 GCA_965602415.1 uncultured bacterium
CTTCCGCTGCGGCCGGATCAGCATGAAGTAGAAGATCGCGCCGAAGACAGCGAGCATGATCAACAACGGCGTCATCCAACCGAGCGCCGAGGGAGAAGTGTCCCCCCCTACTTCACCGCTGCCGCTGACTTCCTGTGCGCGTACAACCCACTGACTCCCCGCCACAAACCAACCAGCCAAAACAGCAATCCATCTCTTCATCTCATCACTCCTTGGTGGCGAGTCGATGCCGGTAGAGCCCCAGACCGAGGAACACACACCCGACAAGACCGAGCACCACGACTATGATCCTCTCGTCCCACTCCCTCGTCAACGCGATCAATCGCTCCAACAGGAAGAAGATATCGGCCCAGATTATAGCGTAGAGGACGGCCGAGATCGACGTTCGAATCGGCGCTCGAAGCAGGCCCCTCCACGAGATCAGGTCATAGAGTACGGTCGCCGGCGGGACGATCGCCCAGACGTAGGCGAGGGAGTCCGGTGCCGCCAGCGACGAAATCGCCAGCAACAGGAGAAGGTGGCCCGGGAAGAGCGCGAGCAGGTTCGACACCGGTCGCGGGGCATCACCGGCGCTCCGGGCCCGCACGATCAGATACCCACAGTAAGCCAGGGCCTCGATCGAGACGAGGATCTTCGCTGCCACACCGAAGTGGCCCACGAGGAGGATGATCCCCAGGATCGCGAGCAGCAGTGGAATCGTCCAGATCGGCAGCGTCGGTTTCATCTAGACCCCCGGGAGAAGCCACTTGGCGATCAGGAACAGGAATCCGAACCCGAGCACGTCGGTCACGGTCGTCAGGAAGATCCCCGACGCAAGCGCCGGGTCCTTGCCCAGAGCGCGCACGGCAAGTGGGATAACCACACCGCTGACCCCGGCGATGATCATGTTCAGCAGCATCGCCAGGAACGCGGCCACGCCCATCAGGAACTCGCCCTTCCAGACGTAGGTGATCAAACCGATCGTCGCCCCGATCAAGACGCCGTTCGCCGCGCCGAGGAGGAACTCTTTGGTCAGAAGCCGCCGACCCTGTCGCGGCGCGATCTCTCCGAGCGCGATCCCGCGGGTGATGATCGTTACGGTCTGCATCCCGGCGCTCCCACCCTGGCCGGCGATGACGCCCATCAGAACAGCGAGCGCGGCGACCTTGGCGATCGTCGCCTCGAACAGTCCGACGACGACGGCCGCGGCGAGGGCGGTCAACAGCCTCACGTACAGCCACGGAAGGCGAAGTCTCAGCGACCGCCACCAACCCGTGTCGACCCCTTCCTCGCTCGGGACGCTGGCCAGCCCGTAGATGTCCTCGGTTGCCTCCTCACGGATGACGTCGATGACGTCGTCGACGGTGATCACCCCGAGGAGCCGGTCCTTCTCATCGACGACGGGAAGGGCGAAGTAGTCGTACTTGTCGAACGTCCGAGCGACTTCCTCGACGTCCTCCGTCACCAACACCTTGACCGCATCGCGGACGACTAGGTCGCTCAGGCTCTTCCCCGGCGCGGCGAGCGCCATGTCGCGCAACGACAGCACGCCTTGAAGGCGCCCCTCGTCGTCGACGGCGTACGCGTAGTAGACGGTCTCGGCCTCCTCCTGGCGACGGCGGAGGAGGTCGATCGCCTCCTGAGCCGACAGCGCCAAGGAGAGCGGCACGATCTCCGGTGACATGAGCCCGCCGGCCGTGTCCGCCGGATAGGCCAGCAGCTCGGTGAGGACGTTCGCATCTTGCCGACTCAGTCCCGATAAGAGTTCGTTCTGGATCTCCGCGGGTAACTCGAGGAGCAGGTCGACGGCGTCATCCGGATCCATCCGAGAGAGAATCTCGCTCGCCTCGGCTCGATCGAGCTGCGCAACCAACTCGGCCGAGTCGTCCGGATCCATCTCCCCGAGCGGCTCGGCGGCGGCGTGTCGAAGGAAGAGGCGGTGGACGAGATCGGCGGCTTGCTCCGGAGACAGATGCTCGAGGACTTCAGCGATGTCGGCCGGATTCTTGGCCAGCAGCTCCCGAAGCACGATCTTCCGCTCCTCCATCGCTCCTCCTCGAACGCCCTTCATTATAGGTGCCGACGCGAACGCGGCACACATCGAGAATTGGCCCGCCACGCCGGCCGATCGTATCCTAGCGGTGGTCCGAGCGAGGGAGGCACATGGCGAACTGTACGGAGCACGGTCGACGATCGCAGGTTATCGCGCCGCACGGGATGGTCGCGACAAGCCAACCACTGGCCGCCCAGGTCGGTGTCGACATCCTGAAAACGGGTGGACACGCCGTCGACGCTGCGATTGCGACGAACGCGATGCTCGGGCTGGTCGAGCCGATGAGCTGCGGCCTCGGCGGCGACCTGTTCGCCATCGTCTGGGACGTAGAAGAAGCGCGGCTGCATGGATTCAACGGATCCGGGCGGGCACCACGCGCGATGACCCGCGACCTCTTCTCCGCTCGGGGCCTCGATCGGGTCCCGGATCGTGGGCCGCTCTCGTGGACGATCCCCGGCTGCGTCGACGGTTGGTTCGCCCTCCACGATCGTTTCGGCAGGCTTCCGCTCGACGAGCTCCTCGCCCCGGCGATCGCCTACGCTGGGTCCGGTTTTCCCGTCTCCCCGGTGATCGGTCGGGCGTGGAACGCGGCCGAGGAACGGCTACTCGCCGACCCGGGGGCATCGACGACCTTCCTCATCGATCGACGCGCACCGAAGATCGGAGAGATCATTCGGAACCCTGACCTCGCCACGTCGCTCCGCGCGATCTGCGCCGACGGGCGTGACGCGTTCTACCGCGGCCCGATCGCCGAGCGAATCGTCGCGTGCGCGAAGGCGGTCGGCGGATTGATCGGTCACGAGGATCTCAGAGACCACACCTCGACCTGGGACGACCCGGTCTCCGTCCGCTATCACGACTACGATGTCTGGGAGCTTCCCCCGAACGGCCAGGGGATCGCTGCCCTCCAGATGCTCGGCATCCTCGAGGGGTTCGGCCTCGCCGGCATGGAGCGCGACTCGGCCGAGCTTCTGCACCTGATGATCGAGGCGAAGAAGTGCGTCTACGAGGACCGCGCCCGCTACTACGCCGATCCCGCGTTCGCTGACGTCCCGGTGAATGAGCTCATCTCCTCCGAATACGCCGCCCGTCGACGGAGGCAGATTGTGCGCTCCGGCGCATCGCTTCGCGTCCCGGCCGGGGACCCTCGCCTCCAAATGGGCGACACCGTCTACCTGACTGTCGTCGACAACGAACGGAACGCCGTCTCGCTCATCCAGAGCATCTACGACAACTTCGGTTCGGGGATCGTCCCACCGGGGACCGGATTCGCGCTGCAGAACCGCGGGAGCCTGTTCAACCTCGATCCGGACCATCCGAACCGCCTCGAGCCGGGGAAGCGCCCCTTCCACACGATCATCCCCGCGTTCGTCACGCGCGACGGTCGACCGCTCTTCTCGTTCGGTGTCATGGGCGGTGCGATGCAGCCGCAGGGGCACGTCCAGATCCTCGTCAACCGACTCGATTTCGGGATGGACGTCCAAGCGGCCGGCGATGCGCTCCGTTGGAGACACGTGGGCTCCTCAACCCCAACCGGTGAAAGGATGCGCGACGGCGGACTCGTGCTGCTCGAGTCCGGGTTTTCTCAATCGACGTTCGACGGGCTCCGCTCCAAGGGTCACCGCGTCGAGTTCCGTCCCTACGGATCCGGCTTCGGCGGGTACCAGGGGATCTGGATCGACCCGGAGACGGGGGCACTCCGCGGCGGGTCCGAATCGCGGAAGGACGGGTGCGCGCTTGGCTACTAGCCAAGCGCGTCGGAGTTTCCGCAGGGAACTCCTGGGTGGATGGCTGCGTCATCGAGCTCAATGTGGTCCTCGATGACGTAGCAGTTGGCTTCGCCAACTGCTGAGTGGGTGCCTGCTAGGCTCAGCTTAGGGCGAATGCGGTCCTCGGCCGCAAGGCAGCTGGCTTTGTCCGCTGCGGGAAGGGGTCAACGATGACGACACGCGGCATCTACGCGCTCAGGGACGCGGGGATCGAACACGAGGTCCTGACGTACCGCTACGTCAAGATGGGGGCCCAGATCGCCGCCGACGCTCTCGATCTCCCGTACGAGATCGTCTTGAAGAGCCTCGTGTTCCAGGCCGACGACGGGTCGTTCCTGTTCGCCCTGATCGGCGGGAACTTGAGCGTCAGCACAAGGAATCTCGGCCGCGCGACCGGGCACAAGCACGTCGAGCCGGCCGCACCCCGCGACGCGGAGCACGTCACCGGCTACCGAGTCGGGGGGATCAGTCCGCTTGGGGCGCGGCACACACTCCCGGTGATCCTCGATGAGCGAACCGCCGCGCACCCGTCTTTGGTCATCAACGCCGGGGCCCGCGGTACGCTCGTCCGTCTGGCGACGGCTGACCTGATCCGCGTGTTGAACGCGTCGGTCGCCGACATCCGAACCGGATAGACCGCCTAGGGCCGTTCGAGTTCGTCGATCATCTCGGCGATGACGTCGAACCCACCCTGCCAGAATGCCTCGTCTCGCACGTTGACCCCCGCCTCGTCGAGGATCGCCATCGGCGAGAGCGAGCCGCCGCGGGAGAGCATCCGCACGTACTTCGGGACGAACACGTCTCCCTCCTGCTCGTACTGACGATAAAGCGCCAACACGAGAAGGAGCCCGAACGAGTACGCGTAGCAGTAGAACGGAACCTGGTAGATGTGCGGGACGCTGACCCACTCCCAGCGAAACTCGTCGGAGACCTCAACGGAATCACCGAACTGCTCGTTCAGGTTCTCCAGATAGTGCTCGCACAAGCGGTCGACCGTCGAACCTTCGTCGACAATCATGCGGTGTGCGTCCTGCTCGAACAGGACGAAGTACGCCTGCCGGAGGACCGAGCCGTACGAGTCGTCGACGAACTTCGCCAGGAGGTGCTGCCGGACGGCCGGGTCCTCCTCTGCGTCCAAGTGGTGCTTGAGGAGAAGGATCTCGGCGAAATTCGACGCCGTCTCCGCCAGCGGCAGAGAGGAGCGGAACGTCAGCACGGAGTGGTCGGACGCGAGCATCGCATGCACGGCGTGCCCGAGCTCGTGCGCCAGCGTCGACACGTCGTCCAGCCGGCCGTTGTAATTGACGAGGACCCAGGGTGTTCTGTCGGGCACGACCCCGAAGCAGAACGCGCCGGTGTCCTTCCCCGACCGGACCTCCGAATCGAGGTGATCCTCCGACAACACCCGCTCGGCTAGCTCGGCCAGCGGCTCCGAGAAGCCTTTCATGCTCTCGAGGACGATCGCTGCGCCCTCCTCGAACGAAACCCTCCTCTCGACGCTCGCGATCGGCGCGTAGATGTCGTAGCGCCGAAGACATTTCCGGTCTAGCCACTTCGCCTTCAGCCGGAAGTACCGCTGGTAGAGCGCCGCGTTCTTCCGGCAACTGGAGAGGAGCGCGTCGACTACGTCATCGCCCAGGTCGTTTCGCAGGTTGCGGACCGAGATCGCCGAGGGCATCTCCCGCAGGCCGACGTTCTCCTCGTTCCAATCGCCGACCAGGTAGGTATAGATCTGCCCGAGCACGCCTCCCTGGTCCCCGAATACCTTGTACAGCGCGCGGTAGGCGGCCGCGCGACGCTCCGGCAGGGGATCGCGGGCGTAGACCATCAGCTCGGTCCGGGTGACGATTCGCATCTCCCCGTCGATCTCGATCTCGAAGGTGAATGCATTGGTGATCATGTCATAGAGCGTCTCGAGCCCCCTCGCACCGTAGACGTCCTTGACGTTGATGACCTTCTCCTCCGACTCAGAGAGCGTGAACGGAGCGAATCGTCGCAGGGTCTCGAGGTAGTAGCGGGCGTCGCCGCTGCACTCGATCAGTCGGGCCGCGTTCTCGCCGTCGAGGCCCTTCCACCACAACTCGAAGAACAGGGTCCGGTTCCTTGCCTCGGCGAGAGCTTTGTCGACCCGCCCGCGGAAGGCGAGGGCCGCCTGATCGCTCGACTCCTCAGCGAGCCAGAGAGTCGCGTAACCGTTCAGCCTTCGGGTGGGATGGCCGATCCGTTCAATCAGGGAGAGGATCTCTGCGAGATCGCTCTCCGGGATCGACGGAGCGAGCGACGCCCGGCGCTCCTCGAGCCGGCAGACTGCCTCCTCCAACTCGTCAAACACGGCCTCCATCTCCGGCCCGCCCGTCGCGGGGATCAGACCGTCCAACGACCAGCGCTTCAAGCGGTGTGCTTGCTGAGACATGGGTCCCTTCCGTGCCTGGAGCGGCTCCCTACGCGAGGGAGCCGTCAAGTCCGAGCTCCGCTGAGACGTCGCGCATCCCGGCGATCGTCTCCTCAATCAACTCGCTACGCTCGACGCCGAGCATGTCGATTCCTCTCTGGATGATCTCGCGATCCGCGCCGGCGGCGAATGCCTTATCTTTCCACTTCTTCGTCACCGACTTGACCTTCAGGTCGGCCAGACTCTTCGACGGGCGGACAAGGGCCACAGCAATGATCAGGCCAGTTAGTTCGTCGATCGCGTAGAGGACCTTCTCCATTTCGTGCTCCGGCTCCACGTCGGTGCAGATTCCCCACCCGTGCGACAGAACGGCGTGGATGTAGTCCTCCGGCCAGTCGTGTGCTCGGAGGATCTCGTCAGTCTTCCGGCAGTGTTCCTCCGGGTACTTCTCGTAGTCGAGATCGTGGACGAGGCCGATGACTCCCCATTTCTCCTCGTCGTGCCCGAGCTTGCGCGCCATGTGGCGCATCACCGCCTCGACAGCCAGCCCGTGCTTGATCAGCCGGTCGTTCCGGTTGTGCTCAGTCAGCAGCGCGTAAGCGTCCTCGCGCGTCGGAACCTGCATCGGAATCCCTCCCTTGGCGTGCATCGGTCGCCCGCTACTCTATCTCTCGGTGTGGATCCTGTCCACACGCGGCACCACGCCGATGCCGATCCAATCCCGATCCCGTATAGTCTGGCCTTGGAGGTGCGCTGTAATCATCGAGTCCGGAACCTTCGTCCCGCTGTTCTTCTCCGCGATCGCGATTGGGTTCTGCGCCAGCCTGCTCGGGATCGGCGGTGGTGTGTTCATGACGCCCCTTCTTCTCCTCGGCGGATTCGTGCTGACGCAGCCGGAGGCCGCGGGGACGAGCATCGCTGCCGTCGTGTTCACCGGTCTGTCAGCGTCGATCGCCTACTACCGCCGACGCGCGATCAACTTCCGGATCGGGATGATCTTCATGGGGCCAGCAATCGCTGGCGTTTTCCTCGGCTTCTACGTCGGCAACGTGGTCGGTGCGTCGTGGCTTACGCTTGCCTTCGGCGCTTTCCTCCTGTACCCGATGGCGCTCATGATCGCGGGCAAG
>CBFCYU010000087.1:0-7274 GCA_965602415.1 uncultured bacterium
TGCCTACCGTTATCCACCCTCCACTCCTGCGGAGTAGAGACCGGATTCCGGTAGGGGACGGAATCATTCGATACCGTTTGATTCCGTTGTCGGTGAGCCGTTCGCGTCTGCGCCTTCGGCGCAGCCGTAGCAGAAATCGCCCAATACGACTCGGTTTCTACGGGTTCGATCTTGGCTCCGTGGCAGGCGTATGTGCCAGCGGGGCAGTCATCGCTTGCGGTGAGCGGCCACTGCTGAGTGACGTATCCGTCCGTGGATTGGAGCGGCTCACAGCGGTTCGGCGAAGATCGGCGTGAGGCTGACCGGGAGCGCGGTCGACGGTACGGCTTGGGGCGGCGAGACGATCGGAGCACCGGTCTCGCCGAGCGCGGTGACGATCCGAGTAACACGGACGTCCACGTCGCCGAGGACCGCCGACGCATCGATGGGGGCTTCTTCCTCGCTGGCGTTCCACAGCACCCAGACTGTGCGATTTCCGATCGCGAAGGCGAACGCGCGGGTATCGTCGAAGCTCAGATCCGTGCAGCTTGAGAACCCATCGAGCGTCTCGACCATCAACCGGAACGTGTAGTACGACGGTTTCCGGTGGTCGTCGTACCAATCGAGGAGTCCCATCCCGCACCACGGCCCGTCCCAGTACGCGTTCTCGCCCTTGATGCCGCCGAGGCCCCAGTGCTGCCGCTCGACGCCGATTGCGGCGCTCATTGCGTGGAGCTTAACGACGAACTCGGCGTTCTCCTTCTCGCTTCCCCAACCGAAGTACGGATCAGCCGGGGAGTTAATGGCCGGATAGCCGGGGTAGTTCCTGTGCGGGCCGCCCCCCTCGATGATCCAGATTGGCTTGCGCTCTCCAAACCGGGACATCAGGTCGTTCAGGTAGGCGATCTCACCCTCGAGGAACGACTCGATCGGGATGTAGGCGTGCAGATCCATGATGTCGAACGCGTCGAACGCGTTCTCGACCATCCACTCGTATCGCGCCTTCCGGAATGCCCAGACCGGGTCGGCGAGGAGCTCAGCGCGAGAGTGAAGGACCCCGTCGATCGCCCCCGCGGCCGGATCGTCGATGAATCTGCCCATGAACGCGAACCAGTGGGCGTAGTTGCCGGCGAGCCCGGCGAGGACCACGCGGGCATCGGGGTTCTCCTCCTTGATGATCCCATAGGCCTCTTGCAGCAAGTACACGTAGTCGCGCTCGTCGGGGAGCGACGGGGTCGGATACTCCTCGACGACGTGCCAGTTGCGAATCTCGTATCGGAGGCCGGGCATGTCGTTCGTCCCATCGCCGTTGTAGCGATCAACCGCGGCGCGAACGAACGCGCGCCAGAGCGGGAGCGTCTCGCCCTGCGGATGGAGGCGGTACTCCTTTCCGACGCCCTGTCGCATGAAATGGATGAACGAGGGATAGCCGGCGATGACTTCGGTGAGCGCTTCGCGCTCGTTGCCGAACGCGTTGATCAGGGGGCTGAGTACCATCGTGACGTCGAGGCCGAGCGACTGCAGCGCGCGGACCTCCTCGTCGAGCGACGGCCAATCGTAAACCCCCGGCTCTCTCTCGATTGCCATCCACAGCACGTGTGGCTGAAGCGAGAGCCACGAGATCCCAAGGTCCTCGACGATTGCGGCGTGCTTGGTCGGGTTGATCAAGCTGAGGCCGAAGAACATGTTCCGATCCTCGAACGGGTACGTAATGTGCGAAGGAGAATCTGGAGACAGGCCGGACGTGAGACCGACGAGCATCGCAACGCACGCAAGAACGACTGCGAGATGGCTACGCTTGCTCATCGGCGAGCGCCCTTTTCGATCGTCGCGGGAGGCCTTCGACGACGAGCTCGTACGACTCGTCGATCCACGAAAGCAGCTCGTCATCGGGGACGCTTCCGTCGAGCAGGACTGTGTTCCAGTGATCCTTGTTCATATGGTAGCCAGGAAGCACGGCAGCGTGAGTAGAGCGGAGCAGCTGACCGTGCAGCGGGTCGAGCTTGATGGTGAGCCGGGCCGGGGAGTCGCTCGGCGACACGTAGGCGAACATCTTACCCATGACCTTGTAGACGGGGATCTCCGGCGTGAACGGGTGTTCCTCGGCGGCGCCAGGGAGTGAAAGCAGGTAGGCACGAAGTCGATCGAAATCCATTCCTGACCTCCGTTGGTCCAGGTGGTAGGCAGCATAGGGGATCGCTCAGAGCCGGGCAAAGGTGGCGAGAGTCTGGATAGAAGGACTGGGCGGCGTTGCTACCTCGGGTTCCACGTCAGGTTCGGTGAACGGCGGGGCAGGACGCGTCGGAACGTGTGGCGGGGGTGCCCGATGGCCAACGCAACTTGGGAGGTCCTCCCTTCGGGCAGCGTCACCTTCCGCCGAAGCCTGGCGCTCTTCTCGAATGCGATCTGGAAGAAGCCGATCTGGCAGGTCCCGAGGCCGAAGTGATCTGCGGCGAGCATCATGTTGTAGGCGGCGTAGATCGCGTCGTCGCGCCCGAGGTTGTTGCCGGCCGGTCCGTGTCCGATTAGGACGACCGGGGCGTGATAGAAGATCGGATCCTCCCCCGCGGCCCGCCGCTGAAGAAGTCGTTCGAGCGACGCCTTGCCGCTCCGCAGTCTCTTGGTCGTCTCGCGGCCGATCGCCAGGGAGATGAACGGCCCGAGGACCGGATTGCCGACCAGGTTGGCGAACCGCCGGAACTCCGAGAGGACCGTGTCGCTCAGCTCGGCGATCTTCTCGTGGTCGTCGAAGGCGATCCAGTCGAGCGACTGACTGTTGCTTGCGGTGGGGGCCCACCGGCCGAGCGTGACGAGATCTCGAACGACCTCGCGCGGGACCGGCTTCTCCTCGAACGTCCGGCAAGAGCGTCGCGCCCGATACGCGACTGTGAGGCCATCGAGTGTCGGGGCATCTCTCCCGCCAATCATCGGGCAGTCCTCGAGCGGGAATCCGTCGTGATCGATCGCATCGGTCGGACAGACGGCGACGCACTGCCCGCAGTGCCAGCAGCTCTCCGGGTGGACAGCGGACGAGCCCTCGTCCGTGAGCTCGTAGACCCTGGCGATGAAGCAGACGTCGACGCACGCCCCGCACCGGATGCACGCCTTCCGATCTACGCTGATGGTTGCCATTTTCACGATCCTGCCTGATGTCTGATGATCGTGCTCCGCTAGGGGTAAGACGGAACCGGGACATTCCGCCCATCTGAAACGGACCTCCGGCGGCCGGAAGCGGGCCGGATTCCTCGGTCCTCATCGGCCGTCGCGCCGCCCGAATGTAATGTGCACAACGTCCGCTGCTCGTGGGTCGTCTGTCCACTGCACCGTTGCGGCTGCGTTGTAGCCTCACCCCATGGAGTCGAACGAATTCGTGGAGAAGCTTCTTGCGGAGACTTCGCTCGATGCGATCGAGTTTGCGAGCGACGTGGAACGGATCCTGGCCGAGCAGATCGCCTATCTTCGTGAGCACGTGCGCGCGCTTCAGCAGGGATCGGTCCTCGGTACGCACGACGTCATCCGCCAGCTCTACGGGCGCCTCGAGGACAAGGACAAGCAGATTGAATCTCTGCGCGAGGAAGTCGGCTTCCTCAGGCAGCAGCTGACGGCCACCTGCGGTTGAAACGCACCACGGCTTTCCGTACGTTTAGATCGTCATGTGCCCTCTTCCCATTCGCGAGAAGATCGATGAGGCGCGGGTTGAGCGATCCGAGATCGAGCAGCGCCTGACCGATCCGGCGATCATCACCGGTCCGGACTACCGCGACCTGACGCAGCGCTACGCCCATCTACGCGCCCTGATCGAATCGGGCGAGGAATGGGAAGGGCTGCAGTCGTCGATCGCCGAGGAAGAGGAGATGCTGGAGACCGAGGACGACCTCCGCGAAGAGCTCGAGGAGGCCCTCGCCGAGGATCGGAAGCGTGCCGCCGGGGTGGAGGCGAAGATCCTCCTGATGCTTGTCCCTCCCGATCCGAACGACCGGAAGACGGCGATCGTCGAGATCCGCGCCGGGACCGGCGGCGATGAGTCGGCCCTGTTCGCTGCCGACCTGTTCCGCATGTACGCACGCTTCGCCGAGAGGCGACGACTGAAGACGACCCTCATGGACAGTCATCCGACGCCGCTTGGCGGGTTCAAACAGCTGATGTTCGCCGTCGAAGGGGACGGTGCCTACGGCCTTCTGCGGTACGAATCCGGAGTGCATCGGGTGCAGCGCGTTCCGGAAACCGAGTCACAAGGTCGGATTCACACTTCGACCGCGAGCGTCGTCGTCCTCCCCGAGGCGGAGGACGTGGAGATCGAAATCGATCCGAACGACCTGAGAATCGATGTGTTCCGTGCGTCCGGACCCGGTGGGCAGAGCGTCAACACGACCGACTCGGCAGTTCGGATCACGCACAGCCCGTCGGGAATCGTCGTCACGTGTCAGGACGAGAAATCGCAGCACAAGAACAAAGCATCGGCGCTTCGTGTCCTGCGAACGCGGCTTCAGGATCGCCACGAGCAGGAGAAGCAGGCCGAGCTGTCGGCCACGCGTCGCAGCCACATCGGTTCGGGCGATCGGAGCGAGAAGATCCGGACGTACAACTTCCCGCAGAACCGGATCACCGATCATCGAGTCGGCGTTAGCCTCTATGACCTGACGGGTGTGTTGGAGGGGAACCTCGATCCGTTCATCGAGGCACTTCAAGCGGCCGCTGCCGAGGAGGCCGCAGACGGATGAATCCTCGTTCACATCGCGGTTTCCGGCGTACAGCGCGCTTGACAGTCCCTGGTGGCGAAGCTACCATTGCCGAGATTCTGGGTCTGTAGCTCAGTTGGTTAGAGCGCTCGCCTGATAAGCGGGAGGTCCCTGGTTCGAGTCCAGGCAGGCCCACAGAGAAGATCTCCATCTGAAACGTCCCACTGCAGTCTCCCTCCCCATCGCTCGCGGACCACTAATTTGGGTGTATCCTTTTCGCGCTCAGAGTAGGGCAGAGGAATACAGTGGCTCTCAGCCGATTGTCTTGTCAGGTCTGCGGTTCGTATACCACCTCGACCCCTCGATTTTGGAGAATCTTGATGTCTATCATGTCTGGAGAGCCAGGAGTGATGTCAAGGAAATTATGGCGAAGATACACCTTGTCCCCAGTGCCCAACCCTCGATTGTCTACGAGTGCCTGGATATCGACGATCTGGTTACTGTCCAGAAAGAGTTCCGTGAGACCAGTCAGGCCAGATAGCGGGCTGATGTCAACGATCTGATTGTCCCTCAGGCGTAGAGAAAAGAGATTGGTTAAGTGAGCAAGTGGGCTAATGTCTACAATCTGGCAGTCTTCCAAGCCTAGGCGCTCAAGGTTGGTCAGTTCAGAGACAACCCCGATGATCTCTGCTTCGCAAGACGACAAGATGAGCCCCCCTAGGGTTGGCCATGTTGATGCGATACGTGGGAGATCCTCCAGGGCAAGCTCGGATAGACTGAGAAGCTTAAGAGAAGGCAATTCCCAGATCGGGCCAATGTCCACGATCTCGTTCCCGTCCAGCCAGAGGATGATGAGGTTGGTTAACCCGGATAGGGGGCTGATGTCGACGATTTGATTCTGGCCTAGTGCGAGCCCCCAGAGGTTGGTCAAGCCTGCAAGCGCGCTGATGTCCACGATCTGGTTGTCCGACAGGTTAAGACTGTAGAGGTTTGTTAGGTTCGATAGCGGGTTGATGTCCACGATGTAGTTCCGCTCAAGGTTAACGTGTGTGATAGATGGGCAGAACTGAATTCCTTCGAGACTAACGATTCCCCGGTCAACGGCGCCGAAACCTGATAGCCAGGATACGTCATAGTCATAAATAGCCCCCGCCGGTTTGTTGATGATGTCACGGATGGCCGCTTCAAGTCCGGGATCGGGAAAGATTATGACATCTGAGGAAACGGGAACTGAGGTCCCGGTAAGAAGAACGCCAAGCACCAGAGCTAATCCAATTGTGGCCAACCCGCCTCTATCGCCCAGTTTGCTTGTTCGGGTCTTCATGGTGAAGGCAAAGTACTCTATACAGCTGAAGCAGTTCAACATGCCTCTCGTGACCAGCCTCCCATGGCCGGTTCACTTCTAGAGCTAGTCTAATCGACCACCTCCCACGAAGGCCAATGCTGGGATCAGCGTTCTGGTCTGCGGTACGGGCGGTCTGTAGCCAAGGCTGCGGTGGTCGGTGGAAACCGCTTGTGCCTTCTCCATGTCCGCAAAGCGGTGACTAGGTGCGTGATCTCATGGGGACTGAGGGTTTGAATCTCTTCCAGGCAGGACCACGTGGTGAGCACGTGGTCCTATCCCAATTCAGAACAGGTGTTTCGCCCTCTGCGAGATCGCTAGTCGTCTGCTTACCCTAGTCAACCGCCTCCTGCTCTAGAGCGACCAGGCGCTCCAGCACGTTGTCCAGCTGAGACTGCAGGGACTCGTTCGATTCCCTCAATTCCTCGATCTCAGCGCGATTCTCCTGAAGCTCGTTGAGCAGCATAGGCACGAGTTGTTCGTAGCGCACGGTGTATGGGGCGCCATCTTCACCGGTGATCACAAGGTCCGGAGCCACCTTGGCCACCTCCTCGGCGATCAGCCCGTACTGGGTAACGCCGGCCGGATCGAGGTCGGGCTTGTACCTAAAACTGACCGGCCGGAGATCGTAGAGCACGTCGCTCGCCGAACCGAGGTCGGCGATCGCTGTCTTGAACCGCGCCGAGGACGAGACCGTTCCTAGCTGCCCATCACTCGCAATGTAGACTGCGAGACCGCTCGTGGCCGTTACTCCGTAGACAGCGGCGACAAACGTTCGAGTATGGTAGGCGTCGTCGCCGATCCGTATTGTGTTGGATTCGCTCGCCGCACCGCCGTTGTTGATGTAGATGTTGCTGCTTCCGCTGGTCAGGTTGCTGCCAGCGTAGGCGCCCAGTGCGATGTTGTAGCTTCCCGAGGTGAGGGAGCCAAGCGCATTGTAGCCGAGCACTGTGTTGTAGTCGTCCGTGCTTTCCACCAGCGCGTAGTGCCCGACGGCTGTGTTCCCTTGCCCACTGATGTTGTAGTAGAGCGCGTTCTCTCCGACCGCCGTGTTGTAGTCGCCGGTCTCGTTGTCCTGGAGCGCTTCGTTACCGACCGCCGTGTTGTAGTCGCCCGAAGTGTTTTTCAAGAGCGCCTCCTCTCCGACCGCCGTGTTCTCGGTGCCCGAAGTGTTATTGCTGAGCGCAGCGTCACCGACCGCCGTGTTGTATCCCCCGCTCATGGAGAGGTTGCCCGCTGCTTCCCCAACGAACGTGTTGTCGTTCCCGTAGTTG
>CBFCYU010000088.1:0-7234 GCA_965602415.1 uncultured bacterium
TGCTCCGGACGAGAACAGCGAAGTCGCTCAATCGCCGCTCCTCGTCCTCCCTCCAGCGGGCGATCGTTTCGGCGACGAAGTCGCACTCCTCCTCGAGGGTCTCGAAGTGGAGCTGATGCGGCGGTCGACCCCTCTCCCCCGCCGCAAGGAGGCGCTTGTTGATCTCGGAGCGAACCTCGAGGCGATCCGGGTTGTTGTGCTGGATCAAGCGGTATGCCGAGTCGAGGATCGCCTGGGTCGAGCGGTAGTTCCGTTCGAGGACGACCAGCTCGGCGTCGGGATACGCCTCCTGGAAGCCGAGGATGTTGCTGATCGCCGCGCCGCGGAACTTGTAGATCGACTGATCGTCGTCGCCGCAGACGGTTAGGTTCCGACGGCTGGCGAGGAGCTTCAGGAGCTCGAACTGCGCGTAGTTGGTGTCCTGGAACTCGTCGACGAGGACGTAGGCGAACCGCTCGCGGTAGCGCGCCAGAGCCGTGGGATGTTCGCGGAACAGGCGGAGTGTCAACGTGATCAGGTCGCCGAAATCGACGAAGCCGCTTTCGATGAGCAAGCGCTGATAGGCGGCGTACACCTCAGCGAGCTCGTTCTGCGTGGCGGCCTCCTCGATCAAGAGCCGCCCCTCGTCCGTCTCCGTGTTGGCGCCCTCCGCTTCTGCGGCGCGCCGATCGGCGTGCGCCCGGTACTCCCCCGGCGTGACGTCTTCGTCCTTGGCGCGGGAGAAGAGGGCGAGGAGTGCACGAAGGTGGCGCATCGGGTTCCCGAGCGGCCGGTAGCGCTCGAGGGGAAGGTCGAACAGATGGTCCTTGAGGAAGATCGCTTGCTCGGCCTCGGTCAAGATTCGATAGTCGGGCGAGAGGCCCAGCAAGACGGCGTTTTCGCGCAGGACGCGATCACAGAACGCATGAAACGTCCCAATCTGGGCCTCAATGGACCCGTACGGGACTAGGACGTCGACCCGCGCCTCCATCTCGGCGGCCGCCTTCTCGGTGAACGTGAGGGCGAGGATCTCGGCCGGGAGAGCCCTCTTCTCGGCGATCAGCCAGGCGATCCGGCGCGTGATGACCGTTGTCTTCCCGGTCCCCACACCGGCGACGATCAGGAGCGGCCCCTCACCGAACGCGACGGCGTCGCACTGACGTGGGTTGAGATCGGCCAGGAGGTCCATGGGGACGAGTATAGGGAAAGGGTGTGGAGCGAGCACATCCGCGAAGCCAATGGAAAAGGGGAGGCCGATGGCCTCCCCTTGTATCTCTTGAAGGCTACTCGGTCGAGTAGCTGGGGCGATTCTCTAGACCGGCCCCTACTTCGCCTTCTTGGCGACCAGTTCCTTCAGGTTCTTCCCCGCCTTGAACGCAGGAACGGTCTTCGCCGGAGTCTTGATCCGCTGCCCGGTCTGCGGGTTCATGCGGGTCGTGGCCTTTCGCTTCCGGGTCTCGAACTTGCCGAACCCAGTGATAATGACCGGTTCGTTCTTCGCCAGCGCGGCCGTCACCACGTCGACCACACCGTCCAACGCCGCTCGGGCGTCCTTCTTCGTCAGTCCCGTCTTCTTCGCCAGCTTCTCGACCAGCTCTGCCTTGTTCACGTGTACCCCCTTGGGTTTAGAGAATCTGGCGCCCAGTATAGCAACGAGGTAGCCGCTTGCCAAGTCTGTACCGCAGAAGGCGCCAGGCTTTGCTGCATCGACAATGGCAAAAGCACGTTACCGTGGTCGTTCCAGCGCTTCGCGGCCTCCAATCGGACCCCGTTCGAGGGGCCGCGATTTCCGTCTGAACCTGCGGATCAGCCCGAGGGATGTGTGCGTTTGACCGGTCGGCGGACGGGCTGCCCCACGACCTTCTCGAACGCCTCGGCGAGGATGTCCATCCCCTCGTCGATCTGTTCGTCGGGGATCACGAGGGAGACGAGGACACGGAGGACGTTTCCGTACAGACCGGCGGTCGGGAAGATGGCGCCGTTCCTGAGCGCCTCGCCAGCGATTCGCGCGGTTAGCTCCTTCGCCGGTTCCTTTGTCTGCCGGTCGAGAACCAGCTCGATGCCGACCATCGCGCCGAGTCCACGAATGTCGCCGATCACGTCGAACCGCTCGGCAAGCTGTTCGAAACGAGCCTTGATCCGCGCTCCGACGTGAACGGCTCGTTCGAGGAGATTCTCCTCGTCGAGCACCTTGATCACCTCGATCGCGGCGCGGCAGGCGAGCGGGTTGCCGACGTAGGTTCCTCCGATCGCGCTGGCGATCGGGGCGTCCATGATTTTCGCTACCCCGATGACCCCGGAGAGCGGGAGGCCGGAGCCCAGCGACTTCGCGACGCAGATCAAGTCCGGCTGTGCGTCGAAGTGCTCGAACGCGAAGAAGGCGCCCGTGCGGCCGATCCCCGACTGGACCTCGTCGAACGCGAGGACGAACCCGTACTTGTCGGCGAGGCCGCGCATCGCGGGGAGGAACCAGTCCGGCGGCACGATGAATCCACCCTCGCCGATCACCGGCTCGACGACCATCACTGCGACCTCGGACGGGTCGACGAGCGCGAGGAGAGACTGTTCGATCTCCTCCGCCGTGACGATCTTCCGATACTCGTAGGGGTACGGGAGCCGGTAGACATCGGACGCGAACGGACCGAACCCGTACTTGTACGGCTTGGCCTTGTGGGTCATCGTCATCGCCAGCAGCGTGCGCCCATGGAACGCGTTCTCGAACACGAGGACGGCCTTCCGCTTGGTGTACGCGCGGGCGATCTTGACGGCGTTCTCGACTGCCTCGGCCCCGCTGTTGAAGAACGCGGCTTTGAGTTCGCCGTCGATTGCAGTGCGCTCGCACAACAGCTCGGCCAGTTCGATGAACGGCGCGTAGGGCACGGCGGTGAAGTCGGTGTGGAGGTAGCTGTCGATCTGGTCCTGCAGGGCGCGGACAACCCGCTCGTTCCGCTGTCCGAGGGCGAGGCATCCCCACCCGCCGGTGAAGTCGATGAACCGATTCCCGTCGAGGTCCTCGATGATCGCCCCCTCGCTTCCCTTGACGATGAACGGGGCGTAGGTTTCGATCGGGGCGGCGACGTACTTCGCCTTGGTGGCGAAGACGGCGGCCGACTTGGGGCCTGGAAGCTCCGTCTGAATCCGAGTGAAGCGGCGTTCGACCATCGTTCCTCCTGGGCCGGCTGATGAAGTCGGCGGATGGTACCGAATCGGGGAGTTCGCGTTCAACGGGTCCCGTGTTAGTCCACGGAGTAGATCCGGCCGGGCGGGACGAGCGTCACCTTGAAGTCGAGGCCTTCGTGCCAGCCGCCGGCCGCTTCGATCTCGCGCAGTTTGGCCTTGTAGCGGCTGGAGATGTGGAAGCAGAAGAGCTCCTTCTTCACGCGGGCCTGGCGGGCACAGGCGATCGCCTCGATCAACGTCGCGTGCTTGTACTCCTTGCGATCCTCCTCGTCGAGGAATGTCGTATCGTGACAGAGGATCTCGGTGTCGGCGACGTAAGCCGGCTTGATCGCGACGGAGTCGCCGCCGTAGGAGAAGAGCTTCTGATCGTAGTACTCGGTGATCGAGTCCTTGCCGTCCGCCTTGACGCGGGCGACGATCTCCGCCTGCAGGGCACCGGCCAGCTCGGGCTTCAGGCGATGGCGGACCTCGGCGACGTTGTACCCGAGCGAGACCTCGTTGTGAACGTGCACGGTGGGGAACGCCTCGACGTAGCGAGGCAACTGCCCGGCAAGGACCTCGACGCGGTCCCCGGGCTCGAGCGGGACCCATTGCAGCGAGTAGCTGAGACGACGGTTCGTCCGAGCGATGAAGCTCATCATCTCGGTGACGAGGTAGTTCCCTTTCGGGTAGTGGACAGTCAGCTCCTTTTCCTTGTCGCCCATCGCGTTGTTCCGGATGTTGATCAACCCGATGAGGCCGGCGATGTGATCGGCGTGGCCGTGGGAGAGGAAAACGTGCCGGACGGCGAACGCCTTGTTCCCGAGGATCGAGCTTGCGCCCTCTCCGGCGTCGAACAAGATGCGATCGGCGCTGTAGTAGATCCACGTCGAGTACAGAGCCTTCGAGTACATCAGCAATCGCATGTCGTCCCTCCGTCTGGTGGCCGTTCCCGTATCGCGGACTCCGGCCTCGCGTGCCGATCCGGCGATCGGATAGTATAGCGGGGGCGGGGCGTTGGAACATTCGATCAGGACAGGATTGGAGCGTCGGGCTATTGCCGAGGTCCCGTTCGTCTCCTAGAATCCCACAGGGAATGGAGGCTGAAGATGCTCGACATCCGTGAGATCCGAGAAGACCGCGACGCGATCGAGGCGCGACTGCGGACACGCGATCCGTCGATCGACCTCGGCGAGATCGTCTCCCTCGACGAGGAGAGACGCCGACTCATCGCCGAGGTCGAGGCGTTGAAGGCGGAGCGGAACCGCGGCTCCCAAGAGGTCGGGCAACGGAAGCAGGCCAACGAAGGAGCCGATGACCTGCTTTCGCGCCTGTCGGAGATCGCGGATCGGATCTCGGCGTTGGACGACGCGCTTCGCGAGACGGCGAGGCAAATCGAGCAGCGGCTCGCTCTTCTTCCCAACGTCCCGCACGAATCGGTCCCGGCCGGGGGGAAGGAAGCGAATCTTGTGCTCAAGACGGTGGGAGAGAAGCCGGAGCCCGGATTCCCGATCCGGCATCACTTGGAAATCGGCGAGGAGAAGGGGATCCTCGACTTCCCACGTGCCGCGGCGATCGCCGGGGCGCGGTTCCCGATGTACGTCGGCACTGCGGCAAGGCTGGAGATGGCGCTGATTCAGTTCATGTTCTTCCACCACGCGGATCGCGGCTACGTCCCGATCCTCCCGCCGTTCCTGGCGAACGCGAGGAGCTTCTATGTCTCGTCTCAGTTGCCGAAGTTCGCCGACGATGTGTACTACATCGAGAGGGACGGCTTGTACCTCAATCCAACAGCGGAGAGCCTGCTGGTCAACCTCCATCGAGACGAGATTCTCTCCATCGAGGAGATGCCGAAGAGCTACGTTGCGTACACGCCGTGTTTCCGGCGAGAGGCGGGGACCTACGGGGAGGAAGAGCGAGGTCTGATCCGAGTGCATCAGTTCAACAAGGTGGAGATGTTCAAGTTCAGCACGCCCGCCTCCTCGTACGACGAGCTGGAGAACCTGGTCGCCGACGCCGAGACCGTGCTGCAGGCGCTCGATCTCCACTACCGAGTCGTGCTCTTGGCGAGCGGCGACATCGCGCAGCAGTCGAGCAAGACGATCGATCTCGAGGTCTACCTCCCCGGCCAGGGGCGCTACTACGAGGTCTCCTCATGCACCAATTGCGAGGCATTTCAAGCCCGGCGGGGTAACATCCGCTACCGGCCGGCGCCAAAAGAGAAGCCGGAGTTCGTGCACACCCTGAACGGGTCGGGTCTCGCTACCTCACGGCTGATGGCGGCGATTTTGGAGAACAATCAGACGGAGGACGGGCACGTGCGCGTCCCCGAGGTGCTGCGAGCGATGGTTGGAGTGGAGACGATATGAGCGAGATCCTGGTTGCGGCGGACGGACTGACGAAGACGTTCAGCTCGCGCCGTGGGACGATCCACGCCGCCGTCGACGTGTCGTTCAACTGCGTCGCCGGGCAGATCTTCGGTCTTCTCGGCCCGAACGGCGCTGGGAAGACGACCATGCTGCGGATGCTGGCGACGATCCTGACCCCGAGCGCGGGGACGGCGACGATTGCCGGATTCGACGTTCGCTCTCAGCCGGGCGAGGTCCGCGAGCAGATCGGCTTCCTCGCCACCGAGACCGGCCTGTACGATCGGTTTACGGCCCGCGAGACGCTCCGATTCTTCGGCCGGATCAACAACCTTTCTGCCGAGGAGATCCGGAGCCGCTCCGACGGGATCTTCGCGACGCTCGACATGGCCGAGCTGGCCGACCGCCGAGTCGGAACGTTCTCCACCGGGGAGAAGCAGAAGCTCTCGCTGGCCCGCAGCATCCTGCACGATCCGCCGGTGTTGATCCTCGACGAGCCGACGTTCGGGCTCGACGTGATGGCGGCGCGGACGGTGGTCGAGACAATCGGTATGTTCCGCGAGCAGGGTCGGACGATCCTCCTCTCGACCCACATCATGAGGGTCGCGGAGAAGCTCTGCGATCGGATCGGAATCCTCCATCGCGGGCGGCTCCACGCCCTCGGAACCCTCGATGAGTTGACGGATCGGTTCGGCGGAGAGGACCTGGAGGAGGTCTTCTTCTCCGCTGTGGGTCAGAAGTAGCTCGATCGAGGGGTTCCCGAATCGGGTCGGACGTGTTACTCTGATGGCCGCAGAACATGGGAACAAGATCAAGGAGGCGATGATGGGCAGGAAGGTCGCACTCACGGTGGCGGCCGTTATGGCCGTTGTGTTGTCGGTCGTCCTGGTGGGGGGGCAGGTCGGAGGCGGAGGTTTCCTGTGGTGGGGAAACCGCGAACCGATTTACATCTACGGGGATGATGGCTTCACGATCGAAAACGGGGTTATGTCCGGAAGCGGTACGGGGGACGATCCCTACGTCATCGAGGGTTGGCGCGTTGATTCGGCGCGCGCAGACTACGGAATCTACGTCGATCACACGACCGCACACTTCGTCATTCGCGACTGCGTGATTGAGCGGACGCGCCTCGCGGGAATCTACTTCAACACCGTGAGGAACGGTCGAGTGGAAGGAGCGCAAATCGGTCTCGCCGATACGGCCGTCTACTTCCTCGACTCAGCGGAGAACGTGTTCGAGGGGAACGTCGTCGCCGAGTGCCGGTACGGAGTTGTGATGGGTGCCAACTCGCGCGGAAACCTCATCATCGGTAACACGTTCCTCGACAACGGGATGAGCGCGTACGATCCGTACCGGTGGAGCATGTGGTCCGAGGCGGGTCGAGGGAACTACTGGAGCGACTACGACGGAGGCGACCACGATGGGGACGGGATCGGCGACGTCGCCTACTACCGCGTCTACGACCGGCATCCCTTGATCGATCCACCGGTCGAGTGGACCCGCGTCGCCCCGGCCGGACTCGGCTTCGCCGGGAATCGGGTCGCACCGGACGGATCGCTCGTCGTTACGTCCGAGACGCCGATCACCCTGTCGGCGATCGATCCGGGCAGCGGCGTCGCCCAGATCCACTATTCGATCGACGGTGGGGAGTGGCTGTCGTACGGCGGACCGATCTACGTTACAGGAGAGGATGGCCCGCGGAAGCTGACGTACTACGGTCTCGATCACCT
>CBFCYU010000089.1:0-7195 GCA_965602415.1 uncultured bacterium
CTCGCACGGGACGTGCCGCCCTCCCGAAAGAGGGCGGCACGCAGAGAGAACTAGAGCGGCGGCCAAGTGGGCCAGGTCTTTCTCTATCCGATCGCCTCCAACTTCAGCCCCAGCACTTCGATGAGCTGCTCGATCCAGTCGGCGCCTCGATACTGCATCTCGCAAGGCTGACCGCGACCGCCGAAACTCCGTCCCATCATCTGTTCGTGTCCACCGGGCGATATCCCGAAGCCGCCGCGTTGACCAGCCATCCCTGAAAGCGGGCCACTCACCGTGGATCCACTGAGCCTTTGTTGAAGCCACTCGAGAATCTCGGGACGGTCGCCGAAGCGTTCTTCCAGATGCTCGAGCAACCGCTCGTGTAGGCCAAGTTCGGAACCCTCGCCCTGTTGGCCGAACGGCATCTGAAACTCGCCGATCCGTCCGGCTCGCCGGCCACGAGTCGTCCCGTCAATCCCGGTCCGTGAAGCAAACTCACCCCGGTTACCGAGCAGCCCCGGAAGGGCCTCGGCGAGGACTTCGCCCTGCTTCAGTGTCAGGATCTCCTTCATCCGATCGATCACTTCCGCTACGTGCGCTCGGGCCGCCTCTGCTTGCTCGACCGACTCAGCCCGGAATACTTCGAGGATCTCATCGAGATCCTCGGCCGTCCCCGTGAACGCGATCATGTCCTCTTCGAGTTCGGCTCGTCTCGATTCGAGCGCCTCGCGCTCTTCGAGGAGACCCTCGAGGAGTCCGTGGATCCCCTCCATCTGCTCGGGGGTCAGCTCCATTCGGTTGACCAGAATGAGCAACGGTAGATTGCTCCCCTCGACGCCGCCACCGCTTGATCCGAAAAGCGCCTGCGTGCTCGCCGGAATCGCCGCGATCAGTCCCAATAGGACGACCAACGATCCGATGCGAAGCCATCTCGTCTTCATGTTCGGTTCCTCCTTTTTCCGTCTCGATGACGCTCGAAGAGTACGCTTGGAAGATGAACAGCTCCGTTCAATCCTGTGGCAGGGATGTGAAGGGAGCTGAGTTTCTTGATGCAGCAGACCCCCGTGTGACAAACTTACCCCGCGGAATACCTTCCGATCGGAGGAGCGAGCGTGAAGAGAAGCGGATGCCTGGCCCTTGCGTTGATCGTTGCCTGTTCCTGGTCCGCGGTTTCGTTGCGGATCGTCTGCACGACGACGATCGTCGGGGACGTCGTCGCCCGAATCGCCGGTGAGGGGAACGAGCTGACGGTCCTCCTCCCGGTCAACGCCGATCCCCACGCGTTCCAGCCGACACCGCAGGACCTCGTCGCGATCGCTCGTGCCAACGTCGTCTTCCTCAACGGAGCCGGATTGGAGGGGAATCTCGATCCAATCCTGGAGAACGCCTCGGGACTCGTCGTGCCGCTTTCCGACAATCTGGATCTCCTCCACCTCGATGCCTCGCCCCATGAGGATTCCGAGCAGGACTACGATGGGGCCGACCCGCACGTCTGGTTCGATCCGACCTACGTCAGTGCTTGGGTCGACCTCATCGCCGACGTACTGAGCGGGCAAGACCCAGTCGGCGAATCCGAGTACCGCGCACGCGCCGACGCCTACCGATCCGAACTCGCGGAACTCGACGCGTGGATCGAGGATCAGTTGAGCGGGCTCGCGGAAGAGAGACGGAGGCTCGCCACCGATCACGCCATGCTCGGGTACTTCGCGGCGCGATACGGGTTCGAGCAGGTCGGCACGGTCTTCCCCGGACTCAGCAGCCTGTCCGAACCGTCGGCCAGAGACCTCGCGTCCTTGGAGGAAGCGATCGTAGCGCTCGGCGTGCCAGTCCTCTTCGTCGGGGCAACGGTCAATCGATCGTTGGCCGAGCAGATTGCCGCGGACACCAGGACGCGGATCGTCACTCTCTACACCGGTTCGCTGAGTGAACCGGGGGGACCTGCCAGCAGCTATCTCGAACTGATGCGCTATGATGTGACGGCGATTGTGGAGGGGCTGTCGGAGGCGTCGTGAGAACTCGGAAATCCCGAACCGCGCACGAGAGATCATGCCTGCCTCGCTTCGGGAGCCGAGTGCACGCCGCACATCTGCCCGACGCGCCGGCCGTCGCCGTTACGAGTCTCACCGCGACGCTCGGCGGGAGACCGGCGTTGACCGATGTCACGTTCGATCTATCGGAGGGACGGCAGCTCGCTGTTGTCGGTCCGAACGGTGCCGGGAAGACGACTCTTCTCCGGGTTCTCGCTGGGCTTCTGCCACCGTCAAGCGGCGAGGTCCGCGTCCACGGCCACGGTCCGTGCGGTCACATCTGCATCGCCTACGTCCCCCAGAAGAGCGGCATCGATTGGCGGTTCCCGGTCGCCGTGCACGACGTCGTGATGATGGGGCGCGTCCGGCGGATCGGACCGCTTCGTCGTCCCGGCGCGCTGGACCGCCGCGTCGTTCGAGACGCCCTCGCCGCGGTCGGACTCACCGACCTGGCTCGCCGGCAGATCGAGGAACTCTCCGGCGGACAGCAGCAGCGGATGTTCCTCGCGCGGGCTCTCGCGCAGCAGGCCGATCTCATCCTGCTCGACGAGCCGCTCGTCGGGCTCGACGTCCGTTCCCGAAGAGAGGTCCTCGAGCTGATCGCGGGCTTTCGGGAGCGGAACGTCGCCGTGATCGTTGCGCTGCACGATCTGGGGATCGCCTCCACGTCGTTCGACGAGATCCTCCTCCTCAAGCGGAGGATGATCGGTCACGGATCGGGCCGAGAGGTGTTCACCGAGGCGAACCTCCGCGAAGCGTACGGAACCTGCCTTCATCTGGCGGAGGGGGAAGCGGGGGCGTTCGTCGTCCACGACACGCCCTGCTCAGGGGGCGGCGATGAGCTTCGCTGACTGGATCGCTGAGCCGCTCCGCTTCCCTTTCATGGTCAGAGGGCTGATCGCCGCGATGTCGGTCGGTGGGCTGTGCGCTGTCGTCGGGTCGTTCGTCGTCCTGCGCGGGATGGCGTTCATGGGGGACGCGATCGCCCACTCGATCCTCCCCGGACTGGCCGCCGGCGTCATCACGGCCGGGCGCGGGGATCGACGTGCTCTCTTCTGGTGGGCCCTCGGAACGGCGATCCTCGTCGCACTCGGAATGGGATGGATCAGCGAGCGGGGTCGGGTTCGCGAGGACACGGCGATCGGCATCGTCTTCGCCGGGATGTTCGCTCTGGGGATCGCCCTCATCTCGACCGTCCGGGGCTTCGCCGTCGACCTCGTTCACTTCCTGTTTGGGAACGTACTCGGCGTATCCAACGGGGATCTCATCCTGATCGGCGCGTTCGGCGGCGCCGTCCTTCTTGTCGTCCTCCTGTTCTACAAGGAGCTGGTCGTCGTCTCGTTCGATCCGACGCTGGCACGGACGCTTCGCCTTCCAACGTCTGCATACCGGTATCTCCTGTTCGTGCTCGTCGCGGTCACCGTTGTCGTCTCGCTGCAGACGGTTGGGGTCGGGCTGATGCTCGCGATGCTGATCGTTCCATCATCGACGGCGTTCCTGTTGTCACGCCGCCTCCCTTCGATGATGGCGATCGGTGCCCTTCTTGGGCTCCTCTCCGGTGCGATCGGCCTCTACATATCGTTCTACTGGAGCGTCGCCTCGGGTGCGGCGATCGTCCTCGTTGCGATCGCGTTCTTCTTCATCGCCCTCATCCTGTCGCAAAGAGGCCGATTCCTCCGTCGCGCCCGCGACCGATAGCTTCTTGACTCTCGGCCCATTATCCTTCGCCGAGGCACGGTCGGAGTCATCGGACGCTGTCCGCGCGTTGTCATTCGATTCATCCAGGGAGGATTCGATGAACGGGACCGCGATTTCACTGCTAGTGATGTCGGCCTCGTCGTGCCATCTGCCGGCACGGGGTATTCGGATGACCCGCTGTAGCCCATCCTCATGACCGAGGACGTCATTCATCTTCGCCCGGTTACGGAGGCAGACCGGTCGCGGATCGTCGAGATCTCATCGCAGATCTGGGAAGGCCACGACTACGTGCCGGAGCTGCTCGACGAGTGGCTCGCTGACAGCGAGGGAGAAGTGATCGGTGCAGTCCTCGACGGCAGGCTCGTCGGTTTCGCACGACGAACGTGGTTGGCTCCCGGCTTGGCATGGTTCGAAGGGATCCGGACCGATCCGGCGTATCGAGGACGAGGCATCGGCCGAGCGATCACCGAGTACTTGATCGGCCGGGCGCGGGCGGCCGACGCCTCACGGATCAGTCTTTCGGCCTACGTCACCAACGCCGCGTCGATCCATATCATCGAATCCTACGGCTTCGCGCAAGTCGCGACGTTCGTCTACCGCGAGCGGCCGGCTGACGCTCCCTCGCCCGACCAGGACATCGGGGCCGATCCGCAGATCGCCCCCGTTTCCGAGGAGGAGACCGTCGAGTACGTCGCCGGTTCGTCCTTCCTCCGGCTCGCCCAGCGTCGCTTCCCTCGCGGGTGGCGCTTCTTCCCGTTCGACCACGATCCCCGTGAAGCCGTCGCGCGGATGGGTTTCCGCCTTGGTTGGCGCGACAACAGCAACCTCAAAGCCCTCCTCTGCGCCCGGTGGCGGCCGGGTGAGTCAGATCACACCGTGTTCAACTTCGTCGACGGAGATCTTGAGGCGATGCGAGCGCTCCTCCGGCACGCGGTCGGTCTGTATGCAGGCACAGAGATCGCGATGATGGTTCCAGTTTGGGACGGACAGATCGCTGCCGTCGAACCGCTCCTTGACGGATTCGGGTTCACCTCGTGGTCCGACGGGATGGCCAACGCCGACGTCTACGTCTACGAGCTTGCACTCAATGAGTCCCCCTCGGCTCAACGCGCTTGAGGATGTAAGATTCCCACAGACGTTCTGTGAGGTCGGCATGAGAGAACTGCCAGAGCTAACCAACGAGGAGATCCACCGCTACAGTCGCCATCTCATCTTGCCAGAGGTCGGGAGGACCGGTCAACGGAAGCTCAAAGCGGCACGCGTTCTCGTCGTCGGCGCTGGGGGGCTGGGAAGTCCCGTTCTAATGTACCTCGTGGCAGCCGGAGTCGGACACATTGGCCTCGTCGACTCGGACGTGGTCGACATCGCCAACCTCCAACGGCAAATTGTTCACGGGACGGCCACGCTCGGCCAACCGAAGGCGAATTCGGCACGCGCCCGCCTTCTCGATCTGAATCCCAACGTGCGAGTCACGACCCACAACGAGGCGTTCACATCGGAGAGCGCCGAGCGGATCACATCCGGACACGACATCGTTGTCGATGGAACGGACAACTTCCCCACGCGCTATCTGATCAACGACGTCTGCCTGAAACTCGGCATTCCGTTCGTCTATGGAGCGATCTCCCGGATGGAGGGACAAATCAGCCTCTTCTGTGCGGAGGGCGGTCCGTGCTACCGGTGCGTCTTTCCGGATCCACCCCCACCCGAGAGCGTGATGACCTGTGAGGAAGCCGGAGTCCTCGGCGTCGTACCGGGGACAATCGGGACGTTGCAGGCGACCGAGGTGATCAAGCACATCCTCGGGCTGGGGACCCCGCTCGCCGGGCGACTGATGATCTACGGCGCCGCCCAGATGCGATTCGAGACGCTTTCCTTGACGAAGAACCCCGAGTGCCCGACGTGCAGCATCGACCCTGCGGACATCGAATTGATCGACTAGCACGGCTTCTGTGGCGCGCCCATTGAAAAGCTTGAGATCGACTTGCCTCCGAAGACGCGGATCACACCCAAGCAACTGAAGCGGCTCCTCGCCGGTGGGACATCGATTCGCATCCTCGACGTTCGTTAGCCGCTCGAATGGGAGATCGTCCATCTGGAGGGTTCCATGCTCGGTCCGCGCGATCGCCTCGTCGCCGAGCTGCCCAAGTTCGACCGCAACGAGGAATTGGTGGTCGTATGCCGTAGGGGAAGACGATCTTCCCCCGTCGTCGCCTGGCTGCGCGAGTTCGGATTCACCCGCGCTTGCAGCTTCGATGGCGGGCTCACCGCATGGGCCGCTGACATCGATCCTCAACTGCCCACCTACTGAAACCTCGACTCTGAGTCGTCCAGCGCATGCAGATCGTCCGCGTCGTGTCCGTCCCGACCCCGTTGAGAAATCGAAACTGCCACCTGGGGGGTCTGGTGAAAACACTCCCGGCGGGTACACGTGAAGCCTTCGTCTCATCGGCAATGGCGGGAGTGGTGGAAGAACCGGAAGAGACACGCCAACAGGAAGCCCGATCTCTACTTGCGGAAGGTAAACCTCAACCCCGGCGAGCATTACATACCGTGTCTTCGGGTTCCGAATGCATGAATCAGGCAAATATCCTGTGCGAGCCCTCGGGGCCGTGCTGCTGCTCAGCCGAAGGTCTTGATCAGGGTCCACGCCCCCAACACGCAGGTCAGTATTCCGACAACGAGTCGGAGATCGACCTTTCGTGAGGCGAATCTTGTCGCCTGCGCTGCGAGTGGGGCAGCAACCAGCGCCCCGGTCACCATCGGGACATAGAACCGCCAGTTGCCCGCAAGCCAGGCCGGGCCGTCGTTCATCACCAGATAGATGGAGAGGGCGGCCATGCAGATGAAGCCCTCCGCCAGTGAGGTCACTCCGATCGCACTGCGTGTGTCGCTCCCCGAGAGAATCTGTCCCGACACGACCAGTGGGCCGTATCCGCCGCCTGAAATTCCCTTGTTGAAGGCGGACACCACCCCGAGCGAGGCGATCCGCAGCCACGAGAAGCGAATCCGATGTTTGCGGAAGATGAGCACGAGCATCCCCATCGCGAGAACCATCGCGCCGATGTACCCTTTCAGGACCTGCTTCGGGATGTTGAGCGCGACGAAGGCCGCCACGACCGCCCCGACCACGCCGGTCACCACAAGGACGAAAGCAACACTTCGATCGGCGCTCCCCTTTCTCAGCGAGATGTTGCCGCATCCGTGGTGGAACGCGCCCGCGGTCAGACCGCTCAGCAGTTCCGAGAGAAGAACGCTTGGTACGACAACGCTCACGGGGAATCCGAGAAGGAGTAGAACCGGAGTCAAAGTTGTCCCGTATCCCATGCCCAGCGAGGAATCGACGAGTTCACAGAAGAAGGCCAGCACCCCAACCAGTATGACCATCTGAATCCCTCCTAGAGCCCAAATGTAGTACAAATAGACCCCAACGGCAAGGCAATCTTCCACCAGTGTTCGTGCCAATCAGAGGGGATGTGCTCCGCCTAGAC
>CBFCYU010000090.1:0-7161 GCA_965602415.1 uncultured bacterium
GTGCGTTCGCGTCGGCGACGACGACGATCGTGTAGTCCATCGCGCCGTGGCTTTTCAACGTGTCGATGATCCGGGCGACCGTCGATGCCTTCTGGCCGATTGCGACGTAGACACAGACGACGTCCTCTCCCTTCTGGTTGATGATCGCGTCGAGGGCGATCGCCGTCTTTCCGGTCCGCCGGTCCCCGATGATCAACTCACGCTGCCCGCGTCCGATCGGCGTCAGTGCGTCGATCGACTTCAAGCCCGTCTGAAGCGGCGTGTCGACCGGCTGCCGCTCGACGACTCCCGGCGCGATGATCTCGGCTTTCCGGGCCTCCACTCCCTCGATCGGGTCTCCGCCGTCGAGCGGCCTCCCGAGCGGGTCGACGACCCGTCCGAGCATTCCTTCCCCGGCCAATGTCTCGAGGACGCGTCCCGTCCGGCGGACCTCGTCGCCCTCCTGAACCCGTTCGCTGTCGCCGAAGAGCGCCACACCGACCGACTCCTCTTCGAGGTTCAGGACGAGCCCGTACAGCTCCCCAGGAAACTCGACGATCTCGGAGGCCATCGCCCGCTCCAATCCGTAGATTCGGGCGATCCCATCTCCGACCTCGACAACGATCCCGACCTCCTGCATCTCCATGTCATACTCGAGCCCCTTCAGTTGTTCTTTGAGGATGGCCGTGATCTCATTCTTTCGGGTTGTCGCCACCTTCTCCCCCTAGGTCTCCAAACAGGCTCGCAGCCCGTCCAATCGGGCCCGCAGCGAGCCGTCGATCACTCGTCCGTCCGTCTCGATCCGTGCGCCACCGAGAAGCCCCTCGTCGATCCGTTCCTCCAGCGAGACCCGCTGCTTCAGCGCTCGCTCCAGGTTCGCGGCCAGTCGATCACGCTCCTCGTCGCTCAGCGGCTGCGCCGTCGTCACGCGGACGGGCACCAATCCCTCCGCTTCGGCCCGCGCGGCGCCGAACTCCGCGCAGATCAGATCGAGGTACGCCTCGCGCCGGTTGCGGATCAGCAGCCCGAACAGGTTGCGCATCCGCTCCGATAGCTCCGGGAAGACCTTGCTCACGAACTCCGTCTTCCGCTCGCGCGATACGAGGGGATGTGCCAAGTAGCGCGAGATCGCGCGGGTTTGCGTCACCTCGTCGACCACCGCCCGAAGCTCTTCCTCCGTTGGGCCGACCGCGTCCTGTTCGGCAGCCAGCTGATAGAGAGCGATGGCGTAGCGGCGCGCGACCTCTTGCGACCTCACGACTTGATCCTCAGCCCTTCCTCGTCAATCCCTTCCAGGAGCTGCTCGAGCAGTCTCCGGTGATCCTCGATCCGGATCTCGCGATCGAGGACGCGCTCGGCACCAAGCACGGTGATCTCGGCGTAGGCCTCGCGCAGTTCGCCGATCATCCGGTCGCGTTCCTGCTCCAACTGGTTCTTCCCGTCGGTCAGGATCCGTGCGGCTGCCTCTTTCGCCTCGCCCTTGGCTGCAGCGATCACTGCCTCCGCTTCGCGTTGCGCGGCCTCGCCGATTTCCTCCGCCCTCTTTCGAGCCTCCATGAGCGCCTCTTTCCGCTCGGCCACGAGTGCAGCGGCCCGCTCCTCATCCGCCCGCGCCGCCTGCATCCGGGAGTGAATCATCTCCCGTCGGCGGTCGAGATACTCGAGAGCAGGTTTGAACAACAGCCGCTTCAGCAGGTAGAGGAGGATCGCGAAGTTAAGCAGATTGAGGACGAGCGTCCAGTTGATACTCTTGACGATCTTTCCCCACTCGAACGTCACGACGGCTCCTTAAACGACGAACAGCAAGACGATCGCGACGAGGAGCGAGTAGATTCCGGTTGACTCCGTGATCGCCTGTCCCAGTACCATCGTCCGCATCAACGCGCCTTGCATCTCCGGTTGACGCGCCATCCCGTCGAGCGCGTGCGCCGCGGCGATCCCTTCGCCAATCGCCGAACCGATCGATCCGATCGCCATACAGAACCCGGCTGCGAGGTACTTCGCGGCTGTGACAATGTCGGCCCCCGTGATTCCACTGACAACTTCTTGAGCTTCCTGTAGCATCTTCCCTCCCTTTAGCTTTCGACTGCGACGTTGATGTAGGCCACCGCGAGAATGGCGAAGACAAACGCCTGAATCGCCCCGAAGAAGAGCCCGAATACAAGCTGAAGAACCGGGGGCACCACCGTGGGAGCGAATTTGACCATCACAACGGTCACCAGGATCGACCCTGCGAGGATGTTCCCGAACAGACGAAACGCGTGCGACATCGGCTTGGAAATCTCCCCGATGATGTTCAGCGGAAGGAGAAACGGAACCGGCTCAAGATACCCCTTCAGGTAGCGCCGGATCCCCTTCATACGCACCGCGAGGAACTGTGAGACGACGAAGACCATCAACGCCAAGCCCATCGTGACGTTGAGATCCTGGGTCGGCGAGGTCATGTACGGAATAACGCCAAGCCAGTTACACAATAGAACGTAGAGAAACAGCGTGGAAATAAATGGAAACATGGCCGCGGCCAGCCGCTCTGACGCGAAGTTCGACGTCAGCTGGCCCCGGAGAAGATCGATCAGCATGTCGAGCGCAGCCTGAACCCGGTTCGGCTTCTCCTCGATCTCCTGCCGCAGCGCCCGACGCAGAAAGAGGGCAAAAAGCACGAGAAGCACAAGTACGATCACGGACATGATGACCGTGACGATGTCGAATCGGATTTCGATGCCGCCGAGATTGAGAATCGCGATCTGCTTCTCGCCCAAGTGCTCGAGCAGGCCCTGCAGCTGGTCGAAGATCGCGCCCATTGTCAGACCGCCTCCGTAGACCTCTTCGGAAGACTCAAGTTTACCTGCGTAATCAATAACCCTCCACACGCACCGAGGAGAGTCTCCCGTCCGAGAGTGACACCAACGAGGGCCAGGGCCGCGCCCAGAACAAGGAACCGGCCAAGGCTCGACCCGACTGCCATGACGTTCCCTACACGTCGGCTCTGCGTCGTCAGCATCGAACGCGCGATCTCATGAAGCAGCAGGAGATTCCCGACGAACAACCCAACCCCGATCCACACCCCGAGCGCGGCCCACGGGTAGCCGAGGAGCCCGACGACGAGCGCCAGAATCGCCGCGATCAGAGTGGACCTCCCCAGTCGGAACCGTCGAATCAACCGTCTCAGGGAATGGGGAGTCATCGGGAAACGTCCAGACCTAAATCGTCTGGATCTGCTGTCCTTTCTCCTCGATCAGCTTGTCGACCTTGTCGGAGTACTCGTGAATCGCGTCGTCGTTCTTGTCGCGGCGGCGACGATGCTCGTCCTCCGAGATCTCGGAATCCTTCTTCATCTGGTCGAGCTTGTCGTTGGCCTCGCGCCGAATGTTCCGCAGGGCGACCTTCGTCTCCTCGCCCCGCGTCTTGATCATCTTCGTCAGCTCCTTGCGCCGTTCCTCGGAGAGCTTCGGGACCCGGACCCGGATGACGTGCCCGTCGTTCTCCGGGTTCAGGCCGAGATCCGCGCCGAGGATCGCTCTGACGACCTCGTCCATTTGGGTTTTGTCGTACGGTTGAACAACGAGGAGATTCGGGTCCGGCGCCGCGATTGTCGCCAGCTGCTTCAGCGGGGTCGACGTTCCGTAGTAAGCGACGACGACGTCTTCAATCATCGCCGGGTTGGCGCGTCCCGTTTGAACCTTGACCAAGTTCGATTTCAGAACGTCGAGGCTCTGCTCCATGTGGTCGATCATCTCACGTCGAACCTGTTCCGGCATGCTAACACCTCAACCGGAAATTGTAGGGCCAACCGGCGTTCTCGACAAATCGCACCCCGACCCTTGACACGAGGCTCACGGATAACGTATGTTAGAGGTACCGTCGCGAACGCGGCGGCGTTTTCTTTCCTACGCTCTGTGCCCTCGCCCTCGGAACGACAGACGAAACGCGCGCAGGACCGCGGGGATGACCACCAAGGCCCCCGCGGCGCTGATCAGCATCGTCATCGTGATCAACAGACCGAAGTGACGCATCCCACGAAACGCCGAGAGGAGGAGGATGCTGAAGCCTCCGGCGAGCGCAAGTGCATTGAAGACGATACCACGGCCCGCGGTCTGCGCCGCGCGAACGAGAGCCGCCGAGCGATCGTCTGTAGTCTCCATCTCCTCACGCGCCCGCTCGATGTAGTGGATCCCGTAGTCGATCCCGATCCCGATGGTGATCGACGAGATCATCAGCGTGGCGATGTCGAGCGACATCCCGGCGTAGGCCATCACGCCGAAGCTCACGGCGACCGTGAACAGAAGCGGGACGAGACTGATCAGGCCGGCGAGGACGGAGGCCATCAGCACGACGACGATGATCCCCGCGGCGCCAATCGAGGTGAACAGGCTCGTCAGTTGGCTACGGGCGATCGAGGAGAACATGCTCGACTGGATCCGCGTCGGACCGACGAGCCGGGCGTCCTCGAAGTGCTCGTCGAGGTAGGCACCGACGTCCCGCACAAGCGCGACGCACTCTTCGCCGGTCTTCAGCGCGTGGAAGCCGATCACTTCGCCGGCCGAGTAATCGCCGAGCGCCAGCGACCCGAGGGTCCCTCCTTGGAACGTGAACAACAGGAGGAGCTGCGCGACCATCCGCGGATCGTCCGGAATCGCGTAGAACGTCGGATCGTCGGCGTTGAACCGCTGGTTCATCTCCCTCACGATCCCAGCGAGGGAGATCGTCTTGTCGACGCCGCGCTCCGCGAGGAACCCCTCCAGCGCGACCGTCTCCTCGAGAAGTCTCGGATCCTTCAGCCCGTTTGCGATCCCGGTGTCGATCTCGATGATGATCTGGTCCCCGCCGGAGAAGAGTTCGTCCATTCGATCGAGCGACTCGACCGCCGGATGATCCTCGCCGAGGTAGGCGCGCTGCGACGTCTCGATGTGGATCGTCGAGATCCCCCCCGCGAAGACCGCGGCCACGGCGACGGTCCCCGCCAACACGAACCATCGATAGCGGATTACGCCACGGACGACGGCGCCGAGCCCCGAGGAGATCGGGCTTGGTTTCGCCTCGCTCTTGGCGGTCATGCTTGGAACCTTGACCAATCGGAGGATCGCCGGAATGAGGACGAGCGACAGGATCATCGCGAAGAGGATCCCGGCCGAGGTGAACAGGCCGAACATCCGCTGAGGGATCATGTACGCGTTGAGAAGCGCCAGGAAGCCGGCCGCCGTGGTCAGCGACGTCATCACGACCGGCCGCTGCATCGACACCATCGTTCGCAGGATCGCCGTCGCCTTGTCGTCAGTGCCTCGGACCTCCTCTCGATAGCGACTGAGCACGTGGATGCCGTCGGCGATTCCGATCGCCATCAGGACGACGGGGAGGATGAACGACAGGACGGTGATCGGGACCGAGCAGATCGCCATTAGCCCAAGCGTCCACAGAACCGACAGAGCGACCACAGCAAATGGGATCAGAACGCCCCATCGCCAGCGAAACGCCGCGTAGAGAACGACGACGATCGTCAGGATGACCAACGGGAGGAAGAGGCCGAGATCCCGGCGCATCGACCGGCCGAGCGTCAGGTTCATGTAGGGAACCCCGGCGATCGAGATCCTGAGGTCTTCGGTTTCGTACCGCAGGGTGACTTCCTCGATCGCCTCGGCGAACGGGACCATCTCCACGTTGTCGATCGGCCGGACGTAGATCGCCGCCGCCGTCCCGGAAGACGAGATCACGTAGTCGGACAGCGTGCGGTCGTTCAGGATCGCTTCTCGGTACGTCGCAATCTCGTCGTCCGTCGTCGGGGCGCTCCCGCTCGGACCGACCGACGAAATACTCACCGCGGCTTCCGTCCCTCGGATCACCTTCGAGTTGAACGGACCAGTGACCTCCGCGACGACCGACAGTCCCTCCAGTTCGTTCTCCAGCGCATCGATTCTCGCAAGCGTCTCGGACCGGAAGAGGCCGTCCGGCGCCTCGACGATCACCATCAATCGAAGCTGGGAACCGTATCGGTCCTTCACCTCGTCGGCGGCGATCACCGCGGGGTCGTTCCGATTGAGGTAGTTGGAGAAGTCGACGTCGACCTCGAGCCGGAAGATGAACCCGGTCATGACGACCGTGATCGCGGCGAGGATCAACAGGACGAGGATCGGATGGGCAAGCGTCCATCGGTAGACGGGGGAGAGGATCGCGTCGAAGACGGATCGCCGGTCAGGTGTCGTTCTCTTCGTCGTCACTTCGTCTCAGTCCTTTCCACATCAAGTCGGCCAGTTCCTTCGGTGCCGACGCGAAGATCTCGTCGGCCTCGCCCGGGTCGGAGAGGACCCAACAGGCCGTCATCGTCTGAACGAGATCGAACAACGCCTGGGCGACGACCTTCGGATTGCAGGGGCGGATCCAGCCCTCGGCGATCCCCGCGCGAAGGATCTCGGCGATCCGCTCGACGATCCCCCGCTGCAATGGGACAATCCGCTCCCGCAGACGACCGCCGCGATGGAATCGCTCGTACAGAAGGAGTTCGGCGAGTTCCTTGTGTTTGCGAGCCCGAGCGAAATGGTCCTCCAGCAGCCGCTGGACCTGGTCGCGGACGGGGAGCCGCGCGCTTCGGAGCTCCTCGAGAAAGTCCATTCGCTGCGCGAACTCCTCCTCGAACACCGAGATCAGCAGATCGTCTTTGTCCTGGAAGTGGTTGTAGATCGAGCCGACAGCGACGCCGGCCTCCTCGGCGATCGACTTCACGCTCGCCCGGTCGAACCCCTCGCGGGAGAAGACGCGGACCGCCGCCTGGCGGATCCGTTCCTTGGTGTCCTTGGTCTGGGTAATGTCGCTGCCTGTCATGGTGGATGTTCGTTCAGTCTCCATGATCGATCACGGCGCTCCCTCTGTCAAGGGAGCTCGGATTCGCCGGCTACGTAAGCGCTAGTTTGGCGTTCCCCCGCCGGATTCGATGCCCGCATGCCGTGCAGACATCGTAGACCGGTGTCACCTGAACCTTGCTGAAGAAAGTTGAGGGATCGCCCGCAAACCGGCGACCTCCGCTGATCGACATCGCTCGCCCTGTTCGAACGTAGGCTTCGTCCACAGCGAGCTCCCGCTTCATCTTCCCACCGCACCGCGGACAGCGGCACCGCCAGCCGGTGACGGAGCAAACCGCGGCCCAGAGCTTGATGAACAATCCGGCTTCCCGTTCAAACCCATCGTTTGGAA
>CBFCYU010000091.1:0-7124 GCA_965602415.1 uncultured bacterium
ATTGGTGGATCATTCTTACCCGATCGACAGGGCGGGATCAAGCTTCAATAAGAGATTGCTGGGAGACGTCGGACACTGGAATAGTGGTCGATCTGGTATCCTTCAAGGAACAGCCTATGCTCAAGGGAGGATCCATGAAACGTGCGCTTCCACTGGTTGTCTTGACACTGTTGATTGCGTCGGCGTTCTCCTGCTGTGCCCAGGTCTCGCAGGTGCACCTCGGCTGGTCGCGGGACAACGTCTACGCGACGATGACAGTGATGTGGCATTCTGCGGTCGACGCCGACTTCCGCGTTGTCTATGACGATGGATCCCATGCGGCCGGAGGCAAGTACGCCTGGGAGAAGCCAGGGACCGCCCACACGATCCAGCCCACCCACGGCCCCGATGGTTCAGTGATCCTCACGGTGCCGTTTGCGGGGGCCTACTATCGTGCCGAGCTTCTCGAACTGAAGCCGGGGACGACGTACTACTTCCGCATCCAGGACACGGCGTCGGGCGATGTCACGAGGCAGTGGTCGTTTCGGACGATCGCGCCGGATCAGACGGTCAACTTCGCGTTTGCCGGCGACTCGCAGCGTCCGTTTGTCACCGAAGATGGGGATCTCGGACAACTCGCGACACGGCCGGCGGCCCCGGCCAACTGGCCCTACATGCGTGATTTCATTACAGGGACGGTCGCGGATGCAGAGCCCGACTTCATGCTTGCCCTCGGCGACCTTGTCTCGCGGGGAAACAGCCAAGAGCAATGGGATCATTGGTTCGATGCGTGGCAGGAACATGCGGTGACCGACAGCGGGCGGATGATTCCCCTCGTCCCGGTGATCGGGAACCACGACACCGGTGGCTATCCCGATGTCGACGCCTCGTACGAGTGGTTTCTCGGCCAGTTTGCAGTACCGCGGCCGGTTCCCGGTGTGCCGTGTTACTCACTGGCGTTCCCGAATCTCCATCTGATCGCGCTCGCAGCGACGTCGCAGCAGGTGAGCAGCGACGGGGACAGGGCCCGTGCCGAGGCCGCAGCGCAGGTTCGCTGGCTGGCGTCGGATCTGGAAGGCGCTGCGGAAGCGGCGTGGAAGGTCGTCGCATTCCACTACAACTACCTGGGTTGCTACGTTTCGTGCACCGGATACCCCAGCGACCGCTACATGTCAGCGTGGACACCCGCGTTCGAGCAGAACGAAGTTGACATGGTGCTGATGGGCCACGTGCACAACTACACCCGGACGTGGCCGGTCGACCTGGCGCTGGACGGTGCGTGTGCCGGCTCGGACTTCGGTGCGAACCTGGCGATGTCTTCCGAGGACGGCATCACGTACATCGTCAGTGGCACGTGGGGTGCGCCCGCGGCGGCGATTATCGAGGGCACGGCATGCGAGGTGCGGCCGTGGATCGCGGCAGCGGCGGCTCACCCCGGCGTCGGCTTCGCGCGGGTGAAGCAAGGAACCCTGGGGGTGCTGATGACGGACACCGCGGGGACGATCCTTGACAGCTTCGAGCTGCCGTACACGACGACGGGCTTCCCGACGCCCGGGTACGTCTTGATGATCCCGTAGTGGCTCCGGGGTACGATCCAACAAGATCAGATCTACTGCTGCGGGCAGGTCGGCAATAGCGACAGTCGGGGGGGCTGCTTCTCCTGCGGAGTAGCAGCTAGGGGCGAGGTCAGCTCTACCTGCAGGGGAGCTGTCTTCGACTAGCCTGCCCGCGTGTCTGCGGGATTGACCTCATTGAGGATCAGATCGACGGCAGCACCGAGATCCGCAACCACGTGGTCGGGAGTGGCGGTGGCTTTTCCGTCCTTCCCGCCGAACCCGGTCTCGACGAGAATCGTCGAGCAACCGGCGCGTTGTCCGGCGAGGATGTCGGTCGTCGAGTCGCCGACGAGGACCGACTTACGCAGATCGATACTCAGCTTGTCACGCGCCTCCTCGAGCATCGCGATCCCCGGTTTGCGGCCCGGGCACTCTGTGCGATAGGTGGCGTCCGTCGCTCGATCGTGATGCGGGCAGTAGAAAACGGCGTCGACATGGGCATCGTCCACCGCGAGCAGCGCCTTCATCCGCTCGTGGATGTCGGCGAGATCCTGCTCGGTCAGATAGCCCATCGCGATTCCGCCTTGATTGGTGACGATCGCGACAGGCCATCCTGCGCGGTTCAGGCGTGCGATGGCGATCGCGGAGCCTTCGATCAAGACGAGATCCTCGGGCCGATTGACGAACGCTGTCTGCTCGCTGATTACCCCGTCTCGGTCGAGGAGTACTGCTCCCCCCCGTTGGACCATCGGGGGGCAGTCCTGAGGATTGAGCTTGCGCTCGATTGGTGGCTGATCCCTTGTACCTTCCTCGCTACACATCGCTACTTCACCACGAGGCTGACCATCTTCCCGGGGACGGCGATCACCTTGACGATCTCCTTCCCCTCCAGGTTCGCCTGGATCCGCTCGTGGGCGAGCGCCGCTTTCTTCAGCGCTTCGGCGTTCTCGGCGACATCGGCCGGCACGGTGACGCGGGCGCGCAGCTTCCCGTTGACCTGGACTGGAATCTCGATTGTCTCTTCCTCGAGGGCGGACTGGTCGTAGCCGGGCCAGGTCTGATCGAGAACGGCATCTTCATGCCCGGTCCTCCGCCAGAGCTCTTCGCAGACGAACGGTGTGAACGGCGACAGCAGGAGGACCAGCCCGTCGATCGTATCGCGAAGGAGGGCCGGATCGGGTTCGCCGCCGGCGTACGGCGCCAGTTCGTTGACTAGCTCCATGATCGCTGCGACGGCGGTGTTGAAGGCGAACCGGTCTTCGATGTCCTCGGTGACCTTCTTGACCGTCCGGTGGTAGCGGCGCCATACGGCAAGCCCGGCCGGGTCGAGGGCCGCGGGGTTGGAGGTGGTGCCAATCTCGCCCAGCCTATAGACGTTGCCGATGATGAGGCTCCACACCCGGTTGAGGAAGCGGGAGGAGCCACGGATGCCCTCATCCGACCAGTCGATGTCGCGGTCCGGCGGCCCCATAAACATCGTGTACAGCCGCTCTGTGTCGGCCCCGTAGGTCGCGATGATCTCGGATGGGTCGACGACGTTTCGCTTCGACTTCGACATCTTGAAGCTCGAGCTCTCGAGCGACTTCCCGCACGTCGGGCAAGTCGTCGAATCCCCGACGTCTTCAGGATAGAGCCACCCATGTTCCGGACAGCGGTGCGCCAGCAGACAGACCATCCCCTGCGTGAAGAGCCGAGCGAACGGCTCCTCGAAGCCGACGTGGCCGAGGTCGTAGAGCGCCTTGGTGATGAACCGTGCGTACAGAAGGTGCAGGATCGCGTGCTCGACCCCGCCGACGTACTGATCGACCGGAAGCCAGTGGTCTACGTCTTCCTTCACGAAAGCGTGCTTCTCGTCCCGCGCGTTGATGAACCGAAGGAAATACCACGCCGAGTCGACGAACGTGTCCATTGTGTCAGTGTCTCGGTGCGCGAGCCCTCCGCATGCAGGACAGGTCGTGTCGATGAACTCGGGGATGTCGGCCAGCCCCATCTTCCCGATGAACGCGGTCTCGGGGAGGAGGACCGGGAGCTGATCATCGGGCACCGGGACCTCTCCGCACGCGTCGCAGTGAACGATCGGGATGGGCGCGCCCCAGTACCGCTGGCGGGAGATCAGCCAATCGTGCAGACGGAAGTTGATCGCGCCTCTCCCAAGCCCCTTTGCCTCGAGCCATCGGGTGACGGACGCCTTCGCCTCGGTTCCCGGCGTGCCGGAGAACTCGCCGGAGTGGATCATCGTCCCGTAGTCGGCGTGGAAGAGGACGTCGGAGTAGGCGGGACGCTTCGTCAGGATTTCCATGACGCTGCGTGCTGATGCCAGCTTCGGTTCGAGAAGCCGACAGCGATTGAGGATCTCGGACTCGGTCCCCATCCCGTCCCACTCGATGACCGCGTCGTGAAAGACGAACAGCCAGCGAGCACCGACGACATCGATCCATGAACCCGGCTGGAGATGCGCCTTCGCGATCTCGGCGTAGCGGTCGACGACATCAAGCGGGACAGTGGCCTCGCCGCCGCCGTCGGCGGACTCGAACGGGATCCGGGCGTCGCGGAGCGCCTGATCGAAGCCGCGGCCAGTCGTTCCGGTGGGGACGGACGACTTCACGAGGCCGTCGAGGCGCTGAATGACCGGGAGGATCGGCAGGCCGAACTTGAGCGCGAACTCGAAGTCGCGCTCGTCGTGAGCCGGTACGGCCATGATCGCACCGGTCCCGTAGGTCATCAGGACGTAGTCAGCGATCCAGACCGGGATCCGTGCCCCGTTGACGGGGTTGATCGCGAACCCGCCGGTGAAGACGCCGCTCTTCTCCCGCTCCGTCGACAGGCGGTCGATTTCCGTCTCTCGCTCCGCTTGCTGCTGGTAGGTCGCCACGGCGGCCCGCTGTTCCTCGGTCATCAGCTTCTGGACCACCGGATGTTCGGGAGCGAGGACCATGAACGTCGCACCCCACAGCGTGTCCGGCCGCGTGGTGAAGACGGGGATCGAATCGCCGGCCTCGGTGGTGAAAACGACTTCGGCTCCCTCGCTCCGTCCGATCCAGTTCTCTTGCATCTTGAGAACGTTCTCCGGCCACTCGATCAGCTGATCGAGGTCGTTCAGCAGGCGATCGGCGTAGTCGGTGATCTTGAAGAACCACTGCTCGAGTTCCTTCTTCTCGGGCGGCGTGCCGCACCGTTCGCACGCCCCGCCGACGACCTGCTCGTTGGCGAGAACCGTGTCACACGTTGGGCAGTAATTGACCGTCGCCTTCTTCTTGTAGGCGAGCCCGTGTTTGTACAGCTCAAGGAAGAGCCACTGAGTCCACCGGTAGTAATCGGGCAAGCATGTGGTGACCTCGCGATCCCAGTCGAACTGCACGCCCCAGGCGCGGAACTGCTCTTTGGATTTCTCGATGTTCGCTTTGGTGTAGGTCCACGGATGCGTCTCGTTCTCGATTGCGGCGTTCTCGGCCGGCAGACCGAACGCGTCCCACCCCATCGGGTTGAGGACCCGTAGGCCGCGCATGATCTTCACGCGCGTGATCAGGTCCCCGATAATGTAGTTGCGCCCGTGACCGACGTGTAGATGCCCTGAGGGGTAGGGGAACATGTTCAAGTAGTAGAACGTGTTCTCGCAGGACGTGGTGTCGACCCGGAAGAACCCCCTCTTGGACCAGAAGTTGCGCCACCGGGCCTCGATGGCGGTGAAATCGTAGGGTTCGATCTTGTTCGCTGCCATGGAGCTACTCACCTCGTGCCAGCCGTACGCCCGCGTCCAGCACTTGCTGGACGTCCTTCTCCGTTGTCATCTCGCAGTAGACGCGCAGGATCGGCTCGGTCCCCGATGCTCGGAATAACAGCCAACCGTCCTCGAAACGGAGCTTCACCCCGTCGAGCGTCTCGACCGACCGGACCGAACGGCCGGCGAATTCGCACGGCGGAGAGACCTTCAGGTTCGCGACGATCTCCAATCTCTCCTCGACGTGCAGATCCTGCCTGGCGTACACCTGCGGGCCAAACTCCTCGTGCAGACTGGCGACGAGCTCGCTGGGCGTCTTGTTCGACATCGCCAGGATCTCCGCTAGAAGCAGGGAGAGGAACACGCCGTCGCGCTCGGGGATGTGCCCGCGCACAGCGTAGCTTCCGGACTCCTCCCCGGCCATCAGAATATCGCGCTTGACGATGTGCTCGGCGGCGTGCTTGAAGCCGATCGGGATGTCGATCACTTCGAGGCCGTAGGCCGAGGCCATCCGGTGGATCAGATCCGACAGATTGAACGACACGACGATTGGACCGCGCCAGCCACGCTCCTCGACGAGGTAGCGGAGGATCAGGGCGTAGGTCCGGTGGGCGTCGATGAATTCGCCGTTCTCGTCCATCGCGGAAACGCGATCGCCGTCTCCGTCGGTGACGACGCCGATCGCCCGTCGGCCGGCGCCACGAGCCGCAATCATCGCGTCACGGAGCGGTTTGAGGTTCTTCTCCAGCGGCTCCGGGCTGTGACCGCCGAACATCACGTCGACGGTTCCCCGGATCGGGGTGTACGGGATGCTGGAAGAGTCCAGAAACCGGGCGACGAGCCCCTGCGCCGAGCCGTACATCGAATCAATGACGACGTGGATTGGGGACGCTGTCAGCCGGTCGCGATCGATCAGCTCCTCGATCCGCGCCATGTATGGCGTGATCAGGTCGGCGCGCTCGACCTCACTGGGCGCGACCGATGGGGGTCGGTCGGGCAGTCGGTTCTCGACCTGCCTCGTGATCGACCCCGGAGCGGAGCCGCCGTATTCCGCCTTGATCTTCAGGCCGTTGTACTCCGGCGGGTTGTGGCTGCTGGTGATGACGATGCCCATCGCCGCCCGTCGCTCCACGACTGCGTAGGAGACGGCCGGTGTCGGAACATACAGATCGGAGACGACGACGGGGATCCCTCTCTGCTGCAAGACGGCAGCGCAGTGTAGGGCGAACGCCTCTGACAGGAAGCGCGTATCATAGCCGATGACGACGCCATGGGACGCGTCGCGGCAATCGCTTTGCCAGTCGGTGTAGATGGGATCGGAGGCCCGGATGTCGGATCGGAGGAACTCCGCGATCGCCTGGGCCGCACGCGCGACGTTGTCGAACGTGAAGTCCCTTGCGATAATCCCTCGCCAGCCGTCCGTCCCAAACCTAACGCTTTCTGCGTCGCTTAGAGTCTCCACGTCGCTCACCCTTTCGTACGTGCGATTTCAGATGGATCCGCTCAACGTTCTCCGGAAGCCTCAGATCCTCACGCTGCAACAACGTGCGGAGGAGGTCATACGGGATCGACGTCTCAGTCCAGATGGCGTCGATGTCGACGACGCCGTTCCTCACCGGAAGGCGAGCGATCGCGCGTTCGACCGCCTGCTTGTAGTTGGCGAGAATCTCCTCGTTCTGGGCCGTGCCCTGCATCGCACCTGTCTGCTCGGTCTCCATTCGGCCCTCCGTCAAGCCGCTTCTCGTCATCGAAACCTGATCGATCGCTTCGTTGAACGTCGAGGAAGAGGCGCCGCATCCTCCGGAAGCCCAGATCTGGCCTGCCTTACGGATCATACCATAGGGATCGTAGCGGTGTAAAGGGAGCGCCGT